>CALCIC010000789.1 GCA_937907405.1 uncultured Isosphaeraceae bacterium
CGGGCCGCCCCGAGATCGGCATCGATCCGGCGGGGGTCAACTTGACGGACGTGTTCGTCCTGCTCAAGCCCCCCCACGAGTGGAAGACGGTTCATACGAAGGAGGAGCTGATCGCGCGGATCGGCGAGATCGGCAGGAGGAATCTTCCGGGGACGTTTTTCAGCTTCACTCAGCCGATCGAGCTGAGGTTCAACGACCTGCTCGCCGGCGTCCGCGCCGACGTGGGGATCAGCCTCTTCGGCGACGACCTCGAAGAGCTTCAGGCCAAGGCGAACGAAATCGCGACGATCCTGTCGAGGATCCCCGGCGCGACGGACGTCAAGGCCCAGAACCTCGACGGCCTTCCGTTCCTTCAGATTACGATCGACCGCGATCGAATCGCCCGCTACGGCATCGACGCCGCCGACATCCTCGACGCGGGGGCCGCCCTCGGCGGCAAGAGCGTCGGACAGATCGTCGAAGGCCATCGCAGGTTCGACCTCCAGGTGAGGATCTCGCCCGAGGTGCGCAAACACGCGAATCAAATCGGTAAGCTTCGAATCCGGGACGCTCAAGGGCGGCTGATCCCCCTGGAGGACGTCGCCGACGTCAAGTTCGAGGACGGGGTCTACGAGATCTGGCGGAAGGACCGCCGGCGGCGGGCCATGATCCAGGCGAACGTGAGAGGGCGCGACCTGGCGAGCTTCGTCGCCGAGGCGCAGGAGCAGGTCCAGGCCCAGGTCTCGCTCCCCAGATCGTTCTCCCTTGAGTGGGGAGGGACGTTCGAGAACTTTCAATCGGCGACGAAGCGGCTGATGATCGTCGTGCCGGTCGCCCTCTCCCTGATCTTTCTGCTGCTCTATGCGACGTTCCAATCGGTCGGGCTCGGGCTCTTGATCTTTTTGTCGGTCCCGCTCGGGGCCATCGGCGGCGTCCTGGCGCTTTGGCTCCGGGATCTCAATTTCAGCATCTCGGCGGGAGTCGGCTTCATCGCGCTGTCGGGCGTCGCGGTGCTTGACGGCCTCGTGCTCGTCTCGGCGATCCGGCAACTGGTCGAGCGGGGAGACCCGGTCCAGGAAGCCGTCAAGGAAGCGTCGATGGGGCGGCTGCGGCCGATCCTCATGACCGGCTTGGTGGCGAGCCTCGGATTCGTGCCGATGGCGCTCTCCCACGGCGCGGGAGCGGAGGTCCAGAAACCGCTCGCGACCGTCGTCATCGGAGGCATCATCACCAGCACCTTGCTCAAACTGGTCGTGCTGCCGTCGATCTATCGGTGGTTCGACCCGGGCACGCCGCGAGTCGAGGTCGAAGTCGAAGCGGTCGAGGGAACGGAATGACGAGAAACCGCTTACTGATCCGTCAGCGCCTTGATGCGTTCTCTGGCGGTCTTGGCGGCGGGGGAGTCGGGGTATTTCTTGACGACGTCGCGGTAATAGCCAAGCGCGATCGCGGGCTTGCCGGCTTTTTCGAGGTTCCTGGCGATCGCGAGCAGGCCCGAGGCGCGGTCGGCGGCCTTTCGCTGGGGAACGGGCGCTTCGTCGGCGTCGGGCTCCTCGGTCTTGGCCTTGGAGTCGGGCGACGGCCTGTCCATCGATTTGGACTTCGCCTTCTCGGGGGGGGCCGACGGCTCGTCGACGTCGCGCCTCCGGTTCGGTCGAATCAACTGGGATCGAGGTCGCAAGTGAGTAACCGCGATCTGTTTTTTCGGGCGGCGAGTTCAATCAGAATCGAAGCTCGCTCGCGTCACCCACCCGAATGGCTCGCAGCTCACTCTCTCGACTCGCTCCAGATCCCTCGTCCGCTCCTCATGACACAAGCTCGAATCGCCTCGCTTGACGCCCAGCCGGTAGTACAGCTCGGGGCAGCCGTCGCGAACCGGGCCGTAGTCGCGCCAGACGACTGCGATAGAGACCCAAACGCGGTTGTACCGGTTCGAGGGAGTGAGCCAAAGATCGTCGCCGGAGAGATAGGCGAAGGCGTCCGGCGCCGGCCCTCGAGTCTCCAGATGGTTGACCAATTCCAGGTGCATCCGGCCCTGTCTCGCGGCCCATGGATTCGGGTCGGCGGCTAGCGTCCGGATGGTCGGCTGGACATCCGGATCGTCGGGGGCCTTCAGGTGCTGGATCCTCATGTTCCTCTACTCCTCAAGGGAACACGCCTTCCTCGATCAGCCGTCGCCTCACTTCAACGCGATGTTCATCATTAATATGAAGCAAGGCGACCGTGACGCGGCCGATCGGCGTACGGCCGACGAGGACGGCGCCTTGCCAGCGGAAATGAACAGCCCATCGGTGACGGCGAGGATTGAACAACGGCGTGAGCCTGCGTGTCGGTTTGTCCAGGCTGCCAAGGTCGGAGCCCTTGAATGAGTTGCATCGGAAACAGCTCAGCGCGAGATTTCCGAGCACGGTACGCCCACCGTGCTTCCGGGCGACGGCGTGGTCGATCTCGAACGATCTCTCGTCCAATTCCTGGGGCAACTGACAGTACTCGCAGCGGGCGTTCGCCCGCCGCCAGACCTCTCGGCTCAAGGCCGCGTCAATACGTTTCAAGAGGTGCGCTTCTTCAACTTAATCCCAAGGGTCTGACGCGCCTTGGATTTGAGGATGGCGAGAAGGTCGCCAGCCTTTCCGAAGGCGTGCATTTCCTCCTTCTCGGCAGGCGTCAGGGCGTCGGATTGATTCCGCACGACCAGATCGTGCATCCGGGCCTGGTCCTTGTCGCTGATCTTGAGACCCAGGATGTAGCGCGCGACTTCAACGGGGAGGCGGCCCTCCTCGTCGTCGAGAAAGCGGGCGAGGATCGACACTTCGGTTTCGGTGGAAGGTTGCGTGACGGTGGACATCGTGACGCTTCTCCTTGAACGATCGTTGAAGGCATGAGCGTTCGGGCTCGATTAACGATCCGTCAGCGCCTTGATGCGTTCCCTGGCGGTCTTGGCGGCGGGGGAGTCGGGGTATTTCTTGACGACGTCGCGGTAATAGCCAAGCGCGATCGCGGGCTTGCCGGCTTTTTCGAGGTTCCTGGCGATCGCGAGCAGGCCCGAGGCGCGGTCGGCGGCCTTTCGCTGGGGAACGGGCGCTTCGTCGGCGTCGGGCTCCTCGGTCTTGGCCTTGGAGTCGGGCGACGGCCTGTCCATCGATTTGGACTTCGCCTTCTCGGGGGGGGCCGACGGCTCGTCGACGTCTCCGGCGAAGGCGTCGTCGCTGCGCTTGACGCGGGAAGGCGCGGGGGCGGATTCGGCCGGCTTGTCCTTGGCGTCGGCCTCGGCGGCCCGGCTGATCTTCTTGATGTACTTCTCGGGCGATTCGAGGAACTCGTCGCGGCAACCGGTGCAGCAGATCGGGAAGTCGCGCCCCTGGTAGGAGACGGTCATCGCGGCGGCGCCCCCCGTGATGATGCACTTGCGGCTCGGCCCGGCGTTCGAGCCGGCGGCGAACGTCTCGCCCTCCTTCGTCAACCCGATCTCGATCGAGGGCTTGAACCGACCTCCGCTGGCCGGCTTGGCCTCGGCGAGGAGCGTGTAGCGGATGAAGTTGGCGTTGGGGCGCAACGTCAGCCGCTCCTCGGGGCCGCCCGGCTTGACGCCCACGCGGTCGAGCGTCAAAAGCTTGCGCGAGGCGTCGAGGCCCCCTTCGTAGACGGCCGTCGCGCCGGCGGGCTCGACGGCCTCAACCTTGAACTGGTAGCGTTCCTTGGCGGCGTCGAAGGTGAACGCGGCCGACTTGAACAGCTTCGACCCCTTGAACTCCACCGACATCGCGATCGGCTTGCCGTCCTTGAACGTCCAGGCCCACGCGTGCGTCTCGGTCCAGCCCCGGAACCGCAGCGAGGGGTCCTCGCGGGAGATCCCCTGCCCCTTCCAGCTTCCGACGAGGTATTCGAAGGCCGCGAAGGGAGGGGGGATCTCGCGGCCCGGGGCGCCCTGCCCTCGAACCGCCGCGATCCCCAGAAGGGCCGATCCCACGACCGCGAGAGCAAGACTCGAAACGAACGGAACCGGCGGCCGGAGGCGGCGACTCATCATCAAACCCTCGTCACGGCTTGTCCTGTCGCGGGGCGGCCGCACGCGGACCGCGGCCCGACAGGGCCTGGAGAACCTGCCCGCCGACGCCGGACCGGGCCCGACGACCGGGCGCGCGATGCAACTCGGTCCCGACCGGCACGTCGACGTCGATATATCCGATCATCATCTCTTCAAACGTCTGCTCGCCCCAGCGGACCGCCTGGTCGGGGTCGGGGTTGTTGAGGTTGTTCGACGTGTTGTCGAAGTGCGCCAGGCAGTCGATTCGCGCCCCCTTGGGCAACACGAGCGGTTCGGCGAGCGTGTAATAGCTCTGCCAGCCGAAGTCGTAGGCCGGCACCGAGAGCGCCACTTCAGGCTTCTCGCCGGGCCGGGTGATGGTGTACTTGAAGTCCTTGCCGCGCAGGTGCATGTGCGGCATGAAGCTCAGCAGCCGAATCTCGTGCTGGAACGTCCGCGACGAGGCGACGGCCACGTCGTCCTTGTTCGGGGGGATTCGGAATTCGCTGTTCACGACGGCGATCGTGAACGCCTCGCGCTCGGGCGGCTTCTTGGCGAAGATCAGGCCGATCTTGGAACGGTCGCGGCGAACCTCGCCGATCGGCGTGTAATGCATTTGAAAGATCAGGTCGGCGCCGGCCGGGATTCGCTTGGCCGTCCCCTCGGGGAACACCGAGGGCATGTCCCCCGGCGCGTAGCCGCAGAAATGCTGCCCCCCCAGGCCCGCGACGCGGTCCTTCTGGTGAGTGTCGAGGTAGACGACGATGTGGTGGACGACCGCGCGGTCGCCCGGAACGGCCTCCGCCGCCTGCACCCAGCGATCCTCCTTGAAGTTCGTGGGGACCCGGAAATTGACGTAGGCGACCACCCCCTGCTTGGGGACCGTGTATTCCTCAGGGATCTCGAACACCATGTCGGGCTCACCGATGCCCCAGCCCTTGGGATACTCCTTGACGGGAGGGACGTCCTTGGGCTCGCCCAGCAGGGCCCCCTGATCGATCCAGGCGAGGAGCGTCGCCCGCTCCTCGGCGGTCAGGCTGCGGTCGTTGGAGAAGCGTCCGTGGTTGGGGTCGGCGTGCCAGGGGGGCATCCGGCGGTTGTCGACGACCTCGCGGATCATCGACGCGTGCTTCCGGGCGTCGTCGTACGATCGCAGCGAGAACGGCGCGACCTGGCCGGGGCGATGGCACGATTCGCAACGGTTCTGGATGATCTTCGCGGCGGCCGAGGCGTAGGTCACCCGGCCGACGTCGGCCGGCTTGATCGCCTGGGCGTCGCGAACCGCCGCGAGTTCCGGCGCGGGGGGGCGGACGCGGGGGGCCGAGCTCTTGGCGACGGTCCGAGGTTCGACCTTCTCGATCAGACAGCCGACGGCGGTCGTCGCCTTGACGGCGATCGGTTGCTTGGCCGCGATCGCGTCGAGGGCGTCGCGCAGGTAATGATTCTTGGCCTCCGGCTTCCGCGCTCCGCCGACGGCGTATTGATCGTCGATCGCCCCCCGGTAGCGAATCCGGGCCGTGCCGTCGAGCACCAGGATCTCGGGCGTCCGCTCCACCATCGCGGCGTCGGCGACCAGGTTGTCGACGTCCTTGAGGACCGGGAAGTCGAGGCCGAACTTGCGCGCGTGGTCGGCGATCTCGGAGACCGACTCATGGGCGTTGGCGTTCACGCCCAGGACGACGAACCCCCTGGCCCGGTATTCCTTGCTGATCTCGACGAGGCGGGGCATGTAGACGTCGCCCAGCGGACAGGTCGTGCCGATGAAGGCCAGCACCACGCCGGTCTTCCCGGCGTAACCATACAACATGTACGGCCTTCCGGCGACGGCGTCGTTCAGCGTGAAATTCGCCAGCCGCTGACCGACCCCACGGTCGATCGGCAGCGCGTCAGCGGGCTGGGGCGATTCGGACGGGGCCGTTTTGGGCGGGTCGTCGGCCGCCGATGCAACTCCGGACGCGAGAACGGACAGACCGATCAAGAACGATGCGACCCAGTGGCGGCACGGCTGCTGATTGAGCATGAAAGCCCTCGTAATGCTGCTCGATGCGAACGTCGTCGTCGCGTCGATGGAATTCAGACTATCGAGAAACGCCCTTGTGCGAAATCGCAATTCCATTACATAGAAGCGGCGCGCGTTCGATCGGAAGGAACCGAGACGGACCGCGCGCAAGTCTCACCAGCAGGACCGGATGGAACCGGAGTACGAACCAACATCACCCGCCGCCGCGCTCGACGGCCGCCCCCGGCGTCCGGTCGTCGCTCGATCGCGCCGTTTCTTCGTCGAAAATCAGCCGGAAATCCGACCGCCTGAAGCGCGGGAGGCCGCCTCGAACGGATCGCACCGGCTGAATCGGGGCGTCTGGATCTTCGTCGCGCTTGGTCTGGGCTTGCGGGTGATTCGGTACGCGCAGAATCTACCTCTGTGGTCCGACGAATGTTTCCTCGCGGTGAATTTTATTCAACGCGGTTTTTGGGAACTGCTCCAGCCGCTCGAGAACGGTCAGATCGCGCCGTTGCTGTTCCTCTGGACTGAGCGGGCGGCGGTCCAGTCGCTGGGATTCTCGGAGTGGTCGCTCCGCTTCGGGCCGATCGTCTGCGGGCTGGCTTCGATGTTCCTGTTCGAACGCCTGGCCCGCGCGACGCTTCGTGGTCTCCCGCTCTTGCTGGCGGTCGGCGTGTTCGCGGTCAGCGTCCACCCGATCCGGCATGCGGCCGAGGCCAAGCCCTACGCCTTCGACCTGCTGGCCGCTTTGCTGCTGCTCGGCCCGGCCGTCGCGTGGCTGAACGCTCCCGGCCGATCGTCGAGGCTCTGGGTCTTGGCCGCTTTCACGCCGATCTGTCTCGCGGCGTCGAATCCGGCGGTCTTCGTGCTGGGCGGAATCATCCTTGCCCTGGCAGGACCGGTCTGGAGATCGGAACGACGGAGCGACCGGCTCGCCCTGGCGGCTTGCGTGGCGCTCTTCGGCGGGTTGTCGGCGGCGCTCCATCTGGGATTTGGTCGAATGCAAAGCGCCGCGGCGATTGCGGGGCTGCAACGATACTGGTCGTCGGGATTTCCGCCGCTGTCCGCGCCCTGGAACCTACCCGGCTGGCTGCTGGGCGCCTGCACCGGAAGCATGTTCGCCTACCCCGGAGGCGGGGCCCGGGGCTTGAGCACCCCTACGTTCCTGGCGTTCGTCGCGGGCGCGGCGAGCCTGACGAGGCGAGGCAAGGGGCGGCTCGTGGTCTGTTTGATCGCCCCCTTCGGACTCACGCTGGCGGCGGCGGTCGTCCACCGCTACCCGTTCGGGACCGAGGCCCGGCTCATGCAGTTCGCCGCACCGGCCGTCTGTCTGTTGAGCGGGGCCGGCGCGGGGGCCTTGATCGAGAAGATCCAGTCGCCGAGACGTCGACGCCGCGTTCTGGCCCTCGCGCTGGCGGGGTTGGTCGTCTGCGGGATCGCGCCTCAGATCGTCAGCTCGACGACCCCTTACCCAATGCCGCACGACCAGGAGGAGCCGGAGTTCGC
>CALCIC010000790.1 GCA_937907405.1 uncultured Isosphaeraceae bacterium
TGGGGGATCAGCAGCCGGCGGATCGCGCTGTCGTCGAGCGTCCGCTCCAACCACTGAGTCCCCGCCGTGTTGGCGATCCCCGCCGGCAGCCCCATCACGAACCGGGCCAGCGAGCACATCCGCTCGGCCCGCATCGGGTTGCGCTTGTAGGCCATGGCCGATGAGCCGATCTGCTCGGCCTCGAACGGCTCCTCGACCTCCTGCTCGTGGGCCAGCAGCCGGAGGTCCATGCCGAACCGATGGGCCGATTCGGCGACGGCCGCCAGCGCGGCGACGGTCTGGGAATCGACCTTCCGGGAATAGGTCTGGCCGGCGACCGGGTAGAGCTTGTCGAAGCCGAACGCCGAGGCGACCTTCTCGTCGAGCGCCTTGACCTTGTCGTGGTCGCCGTCGAACAGGGCGAGGAAGCTCGCCTGCGTCCCGGTCGTCCCCTTCACCCCCAGGAACCGCAGGTCGGCCAGCCGGCGCTCGATCTCCCCCAGGTCGAGGATCAGCTCGTAGCACCAGAGGGTCGCCCGCTTGCCGACGGTCACAAGCTGGGCGGGCTGGAAGTGGGTGTACCCCAGGCAGGGAAGGTCCTTCCAGCGATCGGCGAACCGGGCCAGGGCGTCGATCGCGGCGACGAGCTGGTCGCGGACCATGCCGAGGGCCTCGCGCGACAGGATCAGGTCGGTGTTGTCGGTGACGTAGCAGCTCGTGGCGCCCAGGTGGATGATCGCCCGAGCCCCCGGCGCGGCGTCGCCGAAGGCGTGGACGTGGGCCATCACGTCGTGGCGGAACCGCCGCTCGTAGTCCTCGGCCGCGGCGAAGTCGATCGTCTCGACCTGGGCCCGCAGCGCCTCCACCTGGTCGGCGGCGATGTTCAGCCCCAGTTCGCGCTCGGCCTCGGCCAGGGCGACCCAGAGCCGCCGCCAGGTCGAGAACTTCACCTGCGGCGACCACAGACGGGCCATCTTCCGGCCGGCGTACCGCTCGATCAGGGGATTATCGTAGGTTTGATAGTCTTTCATGGTTGCATCAACCCGCCTGATAGGGCGCGCGTCCTCAG
The DNA here is from genome assembly GCA_937907405.1 of uncultured Isosphaeraceae bacterium. Lineage (GTDB taxonomy): Bacteria > Planctomycetota > Planctomycetia > Isosphaerales > Isosphaeraceae > Paludisphaera. Next base: position 1,049 of record CALCIC010000790.1, read on the forward strand.
ATTCCGGCCAGCGCGTGCGCCCGGCCGACCCGGGAGATGGCCCGATAGAAGGCGGCGGTCCGCATCGAAATCTTCTTGCGCTGGGCGATGTCGTACATCTCGTGGAAGGCGTCGACGAGCCGGCGCTCCTGCTCGCGTTGGATCTGTTCGAGGGGCCAGCGGAAGTTCTGGAGGTTCTGGACCCATTCGAAGTAGCTGACGATGACGCCGCCGGCGTTGGCCAGGATGTCGGGGACGACGGGGATGCCCCGGGCGTTGAAGACCTCGTCCCCCTCGGGCCAGGTCGGCCCGTTGGCCGCCTCGATGATCAGCTTGGCCTGGACCGCTTCGGCCAGGGTCTTGTCGAACACCCCCCCCAGCGCCGCGGGGATCAGGACGTCGACGGGCATCGTCAACAGCTTCTCGTTGGTGGTCGCCTCGCCCCCCTTGAAGCCCACGACCTTGCGCGCGACGGCGACGTGGCGGTCGAGCTCGGCGACGTCCAGGCCGTTGGGGTTGGTCAACGCGCCGTAGGCGTCGGAGACGGCGACGATCTTGGCGCCCTGCTCCGCCAGGAACCGGGTCGTGTGACTGCCGACGTTGCCGTAGCCCTGAATGGCGAAGGTCGAGCCGCCGATCGTCCGCCCCAGCCGGCCGAGGATCTCGCGGGTGATGATCGCGACGCCGTAGCCGGTCGCCTCCTCGCGGCCGGGAGAGCCGTGCAGCTCGACGGGCTTGCCGGTGACGCAGGCGGGGGTGAAGCCGGCGAACTTGCCGTACTCGTTCATGATCCAGGCCATCACCTGGGCGTTGGTCCCCATGTCGGGCGCGGGGATGTCCTTGACCGGCCCGATCATGTCGTGGATCTTCTCGATGAACCGCCGGGTCAACCGCTCGGTCTCGGCCTTGGAGAGCTTGGTCGGATCGCAGTTGACCCCCCCCTTGGCCCCGCCGAACGGCAGGTCGACCAGCGCGGTCTTCCAGGTCATCAGGCTCGCCAACGACCGCGCCTCGTCCTGGTCGACGTGCGGGTGATAGCGCAAGCCCCCCTTGAACGGCCCCCGCGCGTCGTCGTGCTGGACCCGGTAGCCGATGAAGTTGCCGATCTGGCCCGAGTCGAGCTCGATGACGACCTCGACGCGGACCTCCCTGTCGGGGGTGATCAGCAGCGTCCGAATATTATCGGACAGGCCGAGGAGCTTGGCGGCCTGATCGAAATAATGACTGGTGGCCTCGAACGCTTGCATTACAACGCCGATCCAAGGATAACGGAGCTTGCGCGGTGGAGCGGGACGCACGACCGATCGATCCTAACGGACCTCCCCCCCCCTCGCAAGGGAACGGCCCCTCGCCCGGCCCCGGCCCCGGCCTCCGCCTCCGCCGTTCCCTCCGGGGGGCCAAGCCCACGCCTTCCCTCTCGGTCGCGCCGCCGGCCGCCGATGTTTAATCCATCACCCATCCAAGGCGAATGCTCCGATGACACCCTGGAAGCTGGCGGAAATCACCTACGGACGCCTGAAATCGACGGCCCCCTACCAGGCGGCCGTCCTCCCCCTGGGCGCCACCGAACCCCACAACCTCCATCTTCCCTATGGGACGGACACCTTCCAGGTTGAAGCGGTCGCGTCGCGCGCGTGCGAGATCGCCAGCAACAAGGGCGCGCGGGTGTTCCAACTGCCGGCGATCCCTTATGGGACCGAGACCAACCAGATGGAATTCCCGATGGCGATGAACCTCAACCCCTCGACGCTCGCGAAGGTGATCGCCGACCTGGTCGACTCGCTGGCCAAGCATCAGGTGTACAAGCTGCTGCTGCTCAACGGCCACGGCGGCAACGACCTGAAATGGGTGCTCCGCGAGCTGCACCGATCAACGCCTGTTCGCTTGTTCCTGTGCAACTGGTACAAGGTGGCGGCCGACGGCTACGAGACGATCTTCGAGAAGCGGGACGACCACGCCGGCGAGATGGAGACCAGCATGGGCCTGGCGCACTTCCCGGACCTGGTGGACCTGGCGGCGGCCGACGACGGCGCGGTGCGGCCCAGCCGGTTCGAGGCCGTCAACCGCGGCTGGGTCGAACTCACCCGCCCCTGGCACCTGCTGACCACCAACTCGGGCGCCGGCGACCCCCACGCCTCGACCGCCGAAAAAGGGGAGGCCGTCACCCGCCGCGTCGCCGAACGGATCGGCCTCTTCCTCGCCGAACTGGCCGAGACCCCGCTCGACGCCGATTTTCCGTTCTAAGGCGTTCGGCGAATGGAATCGCACATGGCGCTCCTCGCCGATGCGTCGGGGGGGGCTGGAATGCACCTTCGCTTGCGCGTCGGGTTGAGAGGGGAGTACGCGATCCATCTACCAGCCCGACGCGCGAGCGAGGGGCGTTCATCGTGGGGCGGGCGAGCGGACGTCGGGTCCAACGCCCCCCCGACCGGCGCGTGTTCCGAGAGCCTCGCTCGCCCCGCTCTTGGAAGTCAGACTCTCATTCTCCGACCGAGGATATGGATAACGACATGGAAATCCGTGTGACGTCGGCCCCGCGAACGGCATCGAGACTGAACAGGCGGACCGGGCTCGTTCTGGCCTGCGGCCTCGCCTTGGCCGGCGGCTGCGGCCAGCCGACCGCCGAACCGACCGCGGCCCCGCCATCGCCGAACGCCTCGGCGGCGCCCAACGTCGAGACCAGGGAATACGCCCTGAAAGGCGAGGTTCGGAAAATCAACAAGGACGGCCGCGAACTGGTGATTCGCCACGAGGAGATCCCCGGGTTCATGACGGCGATGACGATGCCGTTCACCGTCCCCAAGGAAACCGACCTCGACGAGTTCCAGGTCGGCGACCAGGTCGAGGGCGCCCTGCGGGTCGAGATCGAGAACGGCGAGACGCGCGACTACGACCTCGTCGACCTGGCGGTCACCAAGCCGTCGCTGGCCGCCCTGGTCGTCGACTCCCAGGGCAATCCGGTGTCGCTCGACGGGCCGTCGAGGCGGCTCAAGCCGGGGGACGCCGTCCCCGACTTCACGATGACGGGCCAGGACGGCGAGCCGCACAAGCTCTCCGACTACCGCGGCTTCGTCGTCGTTTTGACGTTCATCTATACAAGATGCCCCCTGCCCGACTACTGCCCGGCCATGGACCGGCGGTTCGCGGAGCTGGCCGACTCGCTCTCCAAGTCGTCGAGCCGGTCGGACAAGGTCCGCCTGATCTCGCTCTCGTTCGACCCCGAGAACGACGTCCCGGACGTCTTGCGGAAACATGCGCAAGCCAGGGGGGCGACGCCGCCGCTCTGGACCTTCGCGGTCGCCTCGCACGCCGAGCTCGCCAAGATCGCCCCTCCGCTCGGGCTGATGTACGGCCCGGGCAAGAATGAAATCATCCACAACCTTTGTACAGCGGTGATCGACGCCGACGGCAAACTCGCGCGCCTGGAGGTGGGAACGAAGAACAACCGCTGGACGACCGCCGACATGCTCAAGACCCTCTTCCCCCCCTCCTCCGCCGACTGACCGCCCCCCTGGACGAAGGGCCCGGCGCGGCCCGTCGGCGCGGCTCGAACGCTCAAACCCACAAGCTCTTGCGGACGACCCGGCGGCCCGCGCCGCCGGCCTTCGGCGAGGGGTCGCCCCCCTCGCGCCAACAAATGGACGAATCTAAGGTATTAAAGTTTGCAGATCGCGATTGACATGAGTTAGACTAGCTATAAGATGTCGACAACCACCCACGTTGAGATACGTTCGCGCAAGGTTGTGATCGACTCGTTGTGGGACCTCAAGCCGCCGCCTCGCCAGCCCGCGCGGGCGCGCGTCCCCGGGTCGGCCCACGGCCCCGCGAACCCCGGCCCCCGGGCGACCGTCGATGTTCGGGATGGAGACGCCGAGGGCCGCCGAACGTCCGCCCCGGCGCCGAGGGCTCGGCCAGATTCAGTTTCGACGTCCGTTGACATGCATTTTTATACACGCGTCAGGAGGGTATCGTCATGGCAGTTGCGAAAGCGAGTCCCAAAACCGTCGTCGTCTCGAAGGCGAGCGTCAGCCGGGCCAAGGCGTCGGCCAAGGCGGCCGACCAGCGGTTCCAGCAGGCGAAGCGCGCCTCGATCCTGCTCAAGCACGTGAGCGACCCCACTCGGCTGCAGGTGATCCTGATCCTGTCCGAGGGGGAACGTCACGTCGGCGCCCTCTGCGCCCAACTCAGCCAGAGCCAGCCGGCGGTGAGCCATCACCTGGCCCTGCTCCGCCACGGCAACATCATCGCCCCCCGCCGCCAGGGCAAGAACAACTTTTACAGCCTGACCGAGACCGGCGCCGAGCTGGCGAGAGTGGTCAAGAACCTGATCGCGTGACCACGCCGTCGCACGATGCCGCGCCGACGCAAGAGGACCGTCCCCGCTTCAGTCGAGGGCGGTCCTCGTCTTCTCGTCAGGGCAGCAGCCGCTGGCCGACGGCCGTGTTGAGGGTCAGCATGCTGCGGCGGTGTCGCACCGCCGAATCGAGGTACGCCTTGACGTTGTCGTTGTAGACCCGCTGAGATTCCAGGTAGCTGACGACGTTCGCCTCGCCGCTCTGGAACAGGGCGAACCGGTCGTTCTTCGACTGCTCCGAGGCCGGCAGGATGCCGGTTCGGATCTGGTTGACGATCTGGGCGGTGGTCTCGTATTCCCGGGCGGCCTGGACCACCTCGTTGCGCACCCGCCGCTCGATGCTCGCCAGCTCGATCTGCGTCTGCTGGATGTTGATCCGGGCCCGCTCGATGTTCCCCTGGTTGCGGTTGTACAAGGGGAGCGGGACCGTCACGCCGAGGGCCCACGACGTCGCGCTTTTTTTGGTCAGGTACGAGTTGTCCTGGTACGTATAAGGCTGAAAAAGCACGTAGGCGTCTTGATAGCGGTTGGCGCCCGCCAGCCTGTGCCCGGCCTCGGCGGCCTGGAGCCCCAGCCGAAACGACACGACGTCGGGCCGATTCGCCAGGGCGATCTGCACCAGCGCGTCGATCGGCGGCGGCGCGGGCCCCCGGTCCTCGATGGTGCCCTGGAACTCCATCGCCTCGGCCTCGGCGGGATCGATGTTCAGCATCACGCCCAGGGTCCGCTTGGTACGTCTCAGGTTCTCCTCGGCGTCGAGCAGCCCGACCTGGGCGATCTGGTGCTGCGATTGGATTTGCGTCACGTCGGCGCGGGAGGCCATGTCCTTCTCGTAGAGCAACTCGGTCGCCCGGATCAGCCCCGCCAGGCCGTCGACGCTGGCCTTCGCGTACCGCTGGGTCTGCCGGGCGGAGAGGACGTCCACGTAGGCCGTGTAGACGTTGTTGATCTCGATCCGGACGGCGTCCTGATACTGGGACTCGGTGACCCTCAAGGCGCGGGAGGCGAAGTCGATGCGCGCCCGCCGCTTGTGCGAGAAGTCGACGGGATGGGAAATGTTGACGTCGTACTGAACCGGACCGCCGGGGCGCTCCGGGGACCATTTGCCGTAGGGGATGAGCTGGGTGTCGGCGTAGAAGATCGGATTGGCCCGCAGGCTGGCGGTCAAGACGTCGGCCCGGGCCTGGGGGATCTCCAACGACTTGGACCGGAGATCCAGGTTCTCCTGGATCAAACGATCGATCGCCTGGTCGATGGTCATCCCGTCGGGAGGCCCTTCCGACTCGGGCCCCTTGGGGATCTCCAGCGTGCCGTACTGCAACCCTCGGGTGACGGGCAGCGCCTCGGGGGCCGCGACGCCCCGAGACGGCGGCGTCCGCCCCTCCATCGGCCGGGTGATCGACGCCGGGGCCCGAGACACCGACGTGCCGATCCGCCCCATCAGCGGCTCGTCCCCCCCCGGATTCGACCCTTGCCCCCCCGGGTCGATCCCCGGCAGCGCCCCCAGCCGCGACTCCGTCGACCCCGGAGTCGCCCCCCCGATCGGCCTCTGCAGGGCCTCGATCGACTCGACCGTCGCCTGCTGCGACCACGCCGCCCCCGGCGCCATCCCCCCCAACGCCAGCGCGACCGCGACCGCAACCGCCGGTCGCGGCACATTCATCCATCGATCCTCTCGGGTCGTCGCCAACCTTCGCATATCAGCCCCTCCAGGCTCAGGACGACCCACGTCGAAAGGCCGACCCTGGACTTCGTGCATCCTGCTCCAGCCTCTTCCATCGACATTCCACGCTTCCTGGAATGAATCGAACTTACCCGCACGTCCCATCCTGACCCCTTCAATCAAACTTCCTAAGTTCTACTTAATCTGGACGACTTGCACGAAATGGTCGCGGCGACGCCGAGGCGGGCCAGGGAGCCCCACGCATGGGCGCATCGAGACGGCGGGGAAACACGTCGGAATCAGAACTGCGCCCTGTCGCGACCGGCACGCGGCAGTTAGTCTGGGGGGCGTGTCGTCGAAACATTTCGACTCTTTCCTCTCGGTCGACGCGGGATTCAAGAGAATCGGAGAGGCGTTCTGATGGACATCGACGGTCGAAACGTCTTGAGCGGGAGCGGCGAGGAAG
>CALCIC010000791.1 GCA_937907405.1 uncultured Isosphaeraceae bacterium
ATACGAGATTACAAGGTGACTGGAGTTCAGACGTGTGCTCTTCCGATCTGTTCGTTCTCGGCCGGATCAGACGAGGCGGTGCGGAGAGGATCGCCGTGCTCTTCCAGGACGGCGTGCGCATTGATGCCGCCGAAGCCGAAGGCGTTGACGCCCGCCCGTCGCGGCTCATGGCCGCCATGAATCCAGGGCCGTGTTTCGGTGCTGAGATAGAATGGGGTTCGTTCCAGCTCCAGCTTCGGATTCGGCTTCTCGCAGTGAAGCGTCGGCGGCAGCACTTTATGGTAGAGGGAAAGGGCCGTTTTGATGATCCCGGCCACTCCGGCGGCGGGAATGGTGTGGCTGATCATCGACTTGACCGTCCCCAGCGCGCAGCGGGGCAAGTCTCCGTTCCGCGTCCCGAAGACCCGGGTCAGCGCCTGCAGTTCCACCACGTCTCCGACGGGGGTGCCTGTGCCGTGGGCCTCGATCAGCCCTACCGTCCCAGGTGACACGCCGGCCGCCTCGTAGGCGCGCCGGAGGGCCAGTTCCTCCCCCTCGACGCGGGGCGCCATGACGCTGAGCCCCCGACCATCGCTCGCGACCCCCACTCCTCGGATCACCGCGTAAATGCGATCCTGATCACACTCCGCGTCCCCCAAACGCTTGAGCACGACCATCCCGATCCCCTCGCCCAGCAGGGTGCCGTCGGCCTCCTCGTCGAACGGGCGGATCTGCTGGCGTCGAGACAGGGCCCCGAGTTGGCAGAAGATGCTGAGCGTCGGCATCGGGATCCAGACCTGGGAGCCCCCCGCGACGGCCACGTCGCATTCCCCGCTCGCCAGGCAAAGCATGGCCTGCTGGACCGCGAGGAGAGACGAAGCGCAGGCCGCGTCGACGGTATAGGTCGGGCCCATCAGATCGAGTCGGTTGGCGATCCGCCCGACGATGATGTTCGGGACCAGACCGGGCATCGTTTCGGGGTTGAACGGCGGCAGGGCTCGTTTCAGCTCGCGACGGAGGGCCTCGATCTGGTCGTCCGTGTACTCCGGTCGCAACGTTTTGAGGATCTCCAGGGTCTGATTCGCGACCAGGCCGTGCTGGACGGCGATCGCGTTTCCACCGTTCAGATAGGTCCCCTTGCCAAGGATCACCGCCGTCTTCCGCTGAACGGCCTCGTCCATCTGGAGGCAGCCGGCGTCGGCCAGCGCGTCGTGGGCCAGTTGGAGCGCCAACCACTGGTCGGGCTCGCCGCCGACCGCCACGGGCGGAATCCCATGCAACAACGGATTGAACGTCGCCAGCGAGCCGAGATACCCTCCCCGTTTGCAATACACCCGATCCCCATCGTGCGATTC
>CALCIC010000792.1 GCA_937907405.1 uncultured Isosphaeraceae bacterium
GGCTCCTGATCGCCGCGGTCCTGACCTGGTTCGCGGTCTTGATCCTGATCCCCGGCCTGGCCCTCGTCCGCAAGGCGTTCGACGGGGGCGCGCGGCCGTTGCTCGACGCCCTGGCGCAACCGGAGGCGCATCGCGCGTTCGTCATGTCGCTGGGGATCACCGCGATCGCCACGGTCGTCAACACGGTCTTCGGCGTGGCGCTGGCGTTGGTCCTGGTCCGCCAGAAATTCTGGGGGCGTTCTCTGGTCGACGGCATGGTCGACATGCCGTTCGCGGTCTCGCCGATCGTCGCCGGGCTGATGCTGGTGGTGCTTTACGGCCCCGACGGCCTGGCGGGCGGTTGGCTGGAGTCGCACGGATTCAAGGTGGTCTACGCGCTGCCGGGGATGATCCTGGCGACGATGTTCGTCACGACGCCGTTCGTGGCCCGCGAGCTGGCGCCGGTCCTGCGCGAGCTGGGCGAGGAATACGAGCAGGCGGCGCATACCCTGGGGGCGGGCCGCTGGCGGACGTTCTGGAGCGTGACGCTGCCGTCGATCCGTTGGGGCGTCGCCTACGGCGTCACCTTGACCGTGGCGCGGTCGCTGGGGGAGTTCGGCGCGGTCCTGGTCGTCTCGGGAAACGTCGTCGGCCATACCCAAACGGCGACGCTGTACATCTCGGAAGGGATCGAGAGCTTCCACCCGGAAGGGGCCTACGCCGCCAGCCTGGTCCTCGCCGCGGCCTCGTTCATCCTGCTGGTGGGGATGGAACTGATTCGCGGGTTTCTCGAAAACGGCAGGGAGGATTGAATCGTGAGCGTTGCAGTCCAAAAACCCGTGCGGTTCCCGCCGACGACCGTCGAGCGTCCCATCGCGAGCGACGAGGCGAACGCAAGGGAGCGGCCGCGAGCCGAGGGGCTTTCGCGAGGCAAGGAGAACGGCGTGGGGATCGCGGTTCGGAATCTTTCCAAGAGCTACGGCTCGTTCGAAGCGGTGAAGGACGTCTCGTTCGAGGTCCCCGGCGGTCAGCTCGTGGCGCTGCTGGGGCCGTCGGGATCGGGCAAGAGCACGATCCTGCGGACGATCGCCGGGCTGGAGTCGGCCGACTCGGGGAGCGTGACGCTCACCGGCGAGGACGCGACTCGACTGCCCGTGCAGCAGCGCGGGGTCGGCTTCGTGTTCCAGCACTACGCGCTGTTCCGCCACATGACGGTGCGCGACAACATCGGCTTCGGCCTGAAGATCCGCAAGACGCCCCGGGCCGAAATCCGGGCGCGGGTCGACGAGCTGCTCGACCTGATCCAGCTCTCGGGTTACGCCGGTCGATATCCGTCGCAGCTCTCCGGCGGCCAGCGACAGCGCGTGGCGCTCGCCCGGGCGCTCGCGCCGCGGCCCAAGGTGCTCCTGCTCGACGAGCCCTTCGGCGCGCTCGACGCCAAGGTCCGCGACGAGCTGCGGTCGTGGCTGCGGAAGCTTCACGACGAGGTCCACGTCACCAGCCTGTTCGTCACGCACGACCAGCGCGAGGCGTTCGAGGTGTCCGATCAGATCGTCGTCCTGGCCGACGGCCGCGTCCAGCAGGTCGGCCCCCCGCAGACCCTCTACGAGCGGCCTTCGAACCCGTTCGTCGCCAAATTCCTGGGGACCGTGAACATCCTGCCGCTCCGCCTCTTGAAGCCCGGCAAGGGGGGCGTGGGGCCCGCCGACCTGCTCAGCGTGCCGCCCGGCGAGCACGCCGAGGCCTACGTTCGCCCCCACGACCTCGACGTCCACGCCGAACGCAACGGCAAGCCCTACTGGGTCGCCCGGGTCGACCGGATCACCCCCCTCGGCGGCGTCCTGCGGCTCGACCTCCTGATCGACCAGGACGGCGCCCTCCAGATCGAGCTGCCCCACGACCAGTCCGTCGACGTCGGCTTCGCGCGGGGCGACGAGGTCTACGTCACCCCGCGCCACCTCAACATCTACGACCGCCCCCAAGGCGTCTTCCAGCCCGTCGACGTCGACCGCGCGCTCAGCGAAGCCTGGCAGGCCGGCGCGGGGATTTGAGTCGTCGAAATCTCAAGATCGACCTTGGCGGTGATCCCTTCAGGTACCGAACTCCTCCGCCAAGGCATTGGGGATGGACCGCGCGCCATGGAGCACGCGAAGCACGACCACGCCGTCGGGAAGAGGTTTGTGGAACACGAGGAATTTGCGATGACGGGCGATGGTGAAGAAACGCAGATCGGCGTAAGCCGGTTCCCGAGGCTTGTAGCGAGTTCCCACGCCAGGCATGCTCGCCAGCATTGCGAGAGTGGAATCCGCCGCCTGAAGGAAGCGGACGGCTCGGGTGGGGCTGCTGTGTTCCTGGATGTATGCCGCGGCGTCGAGATCCTGCAAGGCGAGCGGTGATTTGACGACGATGCCACTCATGACTTCGGCGACGGGCCTTGACCGTGTCGTTCCCAGACCCGGCGTTCCAGGTCGTCCCAATCGGCCCGGGTCATCGGAGTGGCCGCACCGCTTTCCAGCGCCTCGCGAAACCTGGTTTCGAGTTCCTGCTTCGCTTGATGCTTCTGAGCCTCGCGAATCAGGGAGCGGACGTACTCGCTGGCCGACGCAAAGCCTTCTTGGGCCATCCGCGCCTCGACGAACGACCTCATCTCGTCGGGCAGCGAAATGTTCATAGTGGTCATGATCGGTTCCTCCTATCAGCAAACTTACCAGGCCTGGCAATAATTGCCAAGCCCGGCAGGCCGGCGCGGGGATCTGAGAAGGCAACCGGTCGCCCAGGCCCTGCCGGCGTGCCGGATCAGCTCGCGCCGAAGATCTCGGAGATGGTTCGCTACGGAGTCGCGGATGCTGATCGCGGGCTTGCCGGTGATCGTCTCGGCGTCTTGAGTGAAGCGGTCGTAGCGGCCGTCTTCAAGCGGTTGATCGAGGCAAGCAACGGGTCGGCCGAGAGCGTGGAATACTCCGCCGCCTCGGCGCGCGTGTCGTCCGAACGGGGCCGGTCCATACTTGACTGACGGATCCAGGAGCGGCCGGCGGATCGAGCGAGAGGCTTCGATCCGTCGCCGCAAGTCGGTGGGTGTTCCGGAGTTTCGACCGTCCTGGAGACGAATTCGGTGCCCCCTGGCGGAACGCCTTCGCGCGGTTTACCATGTGAATGCGAGTCAAGAACCGTGCGTTCGAACGCGACGAAGAAAGGGCTCCGGCGAACCGCCGCATGCCGCCGACGTGACGCGATCCGCGGCCCCCATCGCTTTTCCGCCCCCGCGAGGGCACACGACTGGCCCAGTTGGCGACACTCCCATCATGGCGAATGAGACGATTGTCCGACCGGAATGGAGCACGAACATCGACCCCGTGCTCCAGAAGGAGCTGGAACGATACGTGCTGGTCACCTCCTGGGACAAGCTGCTCGGGATGGTCGACACGGTTTACAACTGGGGGAGGCGGTCGAGCCTCTGGCCGCTGGGCTTCGGCCTGGCCTGCTGTGCGATCGAGATGATCTGCACGGCGTCGAGCCGGTTCGACATCGCCCGGTTCGGGGCCGAGGTGTTCCGCGGCTCCCCCCGGCAGGCCGACCTGATGATCGTCTCGGGCACGGTCACCAAGACCATGATGCCGATGATCGCCCGGTTGTACGACCAGATGCCCGAGCCCAAGTACGTGATGTCGATGGGGGCGTGCGCCTCGGGGGGCGGGCCGTTCAAGGAAGGGTACAACGTCGTCTCGGGGATCGACAAATACCTCCCGGTCGACGTCTACATCCCCGGCTGCCCGCCGACGCCCCAGGCCCTGCTCAACGGCCTGATCATGCTCCAGAAGAAGATCGACGGCGAGAAGATCGTCAACGCCCCCTGGTATCGCCCCGAGGTCGAGCGCGACATCCCGATCCCGGTCCTCGGCCCCGACCTCGTCGACCTTCGCACCGTCGAGATCGCCGCCGAGCGCACGGCGCAGGGGCTTGTCGAACAGCGTGAGGAAGGGCTCGTCAAGCCGACCCTGATCCCGGCCCCTCAACCCGAGGCCGAGGCCGAGGCCGCCGACGAGCCCCACGCCCAGCCGGTCGACGGCGCCGCCAAGCCGATGAGCAAGGCCGAGATGATCCGGGCCAAGGCCCGAGGCGAAGCCGTCCCCGACGCCGCCGAGGCCAAGCCCGCCCCCCCGGCCCCGGCGCCCGCCGCCAAGGTCGTCAAGAAGGCGAAGCGGGCCCAGGTCCGGCCCAGCCTCGTCTGGCTCGGCGACGACCGGCTCAAGGAGCTGGCCGATCGGCTCAACAAGGAGGTCGGCGCCGGGACCGCCTCGATCGTCGAGGCGGGGCTTCTCATCCCGGCCGAGAAGCTGGTCCCGGCCTGCCTGTACCTCCGCGACCGCAACCCGATCAAGTACGACTACCTCGTCAGCCTTCAGAGCGTCCATTACGAAGACTGCATCGAGGTGAACTACCAGCTCGACAGCACGACCGAGCAGGGGACGCTGATCGTGCTTCGGGTCCGCGTGACCGAGAAGGAAGGGGAGGGCGAGGTCCCCTCGCTCTACCACGTCTATCGCGGCGCCGACCTCCAGGAGCGCGAGG
>CALCIC010000793.1 GCA_937907405.1 uncultured Isosphaeraceae bacterium
GCATACGAGATTACAAGGTGACTGGAGTTCAGACGTGTGCTCTTCCGATCTACCCTGGATCTGCTCAAACAGGCCGAGCCGGCGAACAACGCCGTGGAAGACCACGTCACCCTCCTGGAGATCCTCGATCGAGCCGCCGACAACGTGGGCGGCCGGTTTCATGCACAACCGGAGATCGAGGTCGCGCTCCGAAGCGCGATCGCCGACAGCTACCATGGGCTGGCGTCCTGGGAGAAGGCGGAGCGGCAGTGGCAAGCATGTCGTGAACTGGCTCGCAGGCAGGCCGCCGAGCCTGCCGAACCGTTCTGGGTCGACTCGCAACTGGCCCACATCCGAATGCATCGAGGCGAGCCGCACGAGGAAGTCCTTCGCATGGCGCGATCGGCCGCGGAGGGCCTGGGGAAGACGCTCGGCCCCGATCACGTCGACACGATCGCGGCCCGCGGCAAACTCGCCGTCGCCTACAACGTCGCCGGCCGCACCGCCGAGGCCGTCCCACTCCTCGAGTCGACGCTCGACCAGCGGGAGTCGAAGCTCGGCGCCGACCACCCCCACACACTCACGACGCGCAACGACCTCGCCGTCGCCTACGTCGACGCCGGCCGCGTCGCCGAGGCCGTCCCGCTGTACGAGTCGATTCTCAGGCAGTGGGAGTCGAAGCTCGGGCCAGACCACCCCAGCACGCTCACGACACGCCATAACCTCGGCATCGCCTACCGCGACGCCGGCCGCGTCGCCGAGGCGATCGCGCTACTCGAGTCGACGCTCGAGCGGCGGGAGTCGAAGCTCGGCGCAGACCACCCCCACACGCTCGCAACGCGCAACGAACTCGCCCGCACCTACGCCGACGCCGGCCGCGCCGCCGAGGCCGTCCCACTGTACGAGTCGATTCTCAGGCAGTGGGAGCCGAAGCTCGGACCAGACCACCCCGACACGCTCGCGGCCCGTTCCAACCTCGGGGCCGCCTACGTCGACTCCGGCCGCCCCGGCGAGGCCGTCCCACTCCTCGAGTCGACGCTCAGGCATCAGGAGTCGAAGCTCGGACCAGACCACCCCGACACGGTCACGATCCGGAGCAACCTGGGGGCCGCCTACCTCAAAGCCGGGCGCGCCGCCGCGGCCGTCCCGCTGCTCGAGTCGACGCTCAAGCAGCGGGAGTCGAAGCTCGGACCAGACCACCCCGACACGGTCACGATCCGGAGCAACCTCGGAACCGCCTACCTCGACGCCGGTCGCACCTCCGAAGCCGTCCCGCTACTCGAGTCGACGCTCAAGCAGTTGGAATCGAAGCTCGGGCGCGACCACCGCGACACGCTTACGACCCGTCATAACCTCGGTCTCGCCTACCGCGACGCCGGCCGCGTCGCGGAGGCGATCGCACTACTCGGGTCGACGCTCGAGCGGCGGGAGTCGAAGCTCGGCGCCGCCCACCTACACACGCTCGTCACCCGCGCTGAACTCGCCCGCACCTACCTCGACGCCGGCCGCGCCGCCGAGGCCGTCCCGCTGTACGAGTCGATGCTCAAGCATTGGGAGTCGAAGCTCGGACCCAACCACCCCAACGCGCTCGCGGCCCGTACCAACCTCGGGGCCGCTTACGTCGACGTCGGCCGCGACGCCGATGCGATCGCACTGCTCGAGCCCACGCTTAAGCAGTGGGAGACGAAGTTCGGCGCCGACCACCCCAACGCGCTTACGACACGCAACAACCTCGCCTGCGCCTACCGGGACGCCGGCCGCACGGCCGAGGCGGTCGAGCTGCTCGAGTCGACGCTCGCGCAGCGGGAGTCGAAGCTCGGAGCAGACCACCCTAATACGCTCGCGACGCGGAGCAACCTCGCCCGCGCCTATCTTGCCGCCGGCCGCGCCGCCGAGGCCGTCGAGACGGGCGAGGCGACCCTCAAGCTCCTGGAGTCGAAGCTCGGACCCGACCACCGTCGCACCCGCGACACCCGAAACGACCTGGCCCAGGGTTATCTCGACGCCCGGCGGTGGGCCGAGGCGGAGGCCGTGGCGCGCGCCGGCCTGGGGAGCGACGCAACGTCGCCAGCCGACGATTGGCGGATCTTCCTGACGAGGAGCCAGCTCGGCGCCGCACTGGCCGGCCGGGAGAAGCCCGACGAGGCCGAGTCGTGGCTCGTCTCCGGCTACGAGGGGATGAAGTCCCGCGAAGCCACGATCCCCGCGCCGCGGAAGGGAGGGCTGGCGGAAGCCGGCCGCCGCGTGGTGCGGCTGTACGAGACCTGGGGCAAGACCGAACAGGCCGAGCAGTGGAGGAAACGGGTGGAGACGACGTCGCCCGACCTGCCCGCGGACGTGTTCGCCGGTTCAGACAAGGTAAGCGTCTTCTAGATCGATTTGCTTTCGGCTCGCCTACAAGAATGATTTGAGTTTGAAATGAGCATGTCTTGTAATCCAAGACGTCGGTCCCACGAGTCGTGGAGGGGGGCGGCCCCCTTCTCTTCCTCGTGGTACAGGTTTGGTGGCTCGGGCGGAACGCCCGAGCCACGCCAGGAGGCGGTAAAACGGGAATCCGAGGCTACCCATCAACCGCTTCCGTTGTACGATGAGGCCCACCCACTTTCGAGACGCTCACCCGTCCAGCGGTCGCTGACCGGGACCGAAGTAGGAATCGCGGGGAGCCGTTCCTTCACCCGGAGCCACCCAGGCGGCCTCTTGCGGGCCGCGGCGAAGAGCCTCACTGATCGACGGCCCGATTGCAGAGCCCTGGCCACGGGCGACCGGCGCTCTCCGTGGAGGTCCGCGGTGCGCGCCGAGGCCTCGCGGTACTCGCCTGGAGGATCATGGCGGCGCCCCTGCTCGTCCCGTGCGTCGCGTCATGGACGGCGTCCCGGAGTATTTTTGGGCCGCGTGAGCCAGTGCGGGCGGATTTCTCGCATTGCCTCTCGGTCGAACGCATCGCCGCCGGGTCCGCGACCAACTCACCCGACGGCGAACGGACGGACCGAGTCACGACGAACCCCTTCCGACTTGCACCCCGAACCCAAGGAACCGCCCGATGCGAAGCCCCTTCCCCCCGCAGTTCCGATCCCTCCCCCGGCGGCTCCGAGCCGCCCGCGCCCGGCGCGTGAGCCTGGAACGCCTCGAAGGCCGCGAGTTGTTGACGGCCGTCGGCGTGCCTGACGGACTGGTGAGCTGGTGGACGGCGGACAACACGGCGGCCGACCTTACGGGCCTCAACAACGCCACCCTGACCGGCGTGGCCTACACGACCGGCGAGATCGGCAAGGCGTTCAGCTTCAACGGACTCAACAACTGGGCGAAGCTCGGCGATCCAGGCAGCCTTGCGTTCACGTCTTCGTTCAGCATCGAAGGCTGGATCAAGGTGAACGCGCTCCCCACCAACTCCAACTTCGGCAGCATCATGTTCCGCGGAGACGACCGCGGCGGCCTGGACCCGTACTCCCTGGTCGTCTTGCCGGACGGCCGGTTGCAGTTTTCGATCAATGGAGGCTACGGCGCGACGGACGTGTCGGCCCCCGTCCCACTCGGCCAGTTCATTCACGTGGCCGCGACGCTGGACGACGCGACCGGCGCGATGCGGCTCTACGAGAACGGGGTGGTCGTCGCGCAGGCCGTCACGACGATCCGACCGTTCGGCCCCCTGGACCCGACGCAGGACCCCGGAGTCGGCATCGGCAACTCGAACTACCTGGGAAACTACAACGTGCCCTTCAACGGCCTGATCGACGAGCTGTCGGTCTACAACCGGGCCCTCTTGCCGACCGAAGTCCTGGGCGTCTACAGCGCCGGCGGCGCGGGCAAGATCAAGTCGCCCAACTACTTCGCGGCCGGCTTCCCGAGCGTGCCCGAAGGCGCCATGGGAACCACCACGCCGGTCACGTTTACGATCCAGCGCGTCGGCAGCCTCGCCGGCCAGGCCGTCGTCGACTGGACGACCGCGAACGGCACGGCGACGGCCGGCGCGGACTACGTCGCCGCATCCGGCCAGGTCGTCTTCCAGGACGGCGAGTCGCAGAAGGTCGTTCAGGTGACCGTCAACGGCGACGGCGTCTCCGAGCCCGATGAGACCTTCTGGCTCGTCCTCTCCACGGCGACCCCCGGCTACACGGCCGGCGGCGGCGTGGCCACGATCCTGAACGACGACGCGACGGCCTCCATCGGCGACGTCGCCGTCAGAGAGGGGGACGCCCGCTTCGGCAGCCTGGGCGCGCTCGTCGCCGAGGCCGGGAGCGGCCTCAATCGCACGACAGGGATGGCCTTCGGCCCGGACGGCAACCTCTACGTCGGGAGCCAGAACACCAACGAAGTGCTGCGCTACGACGCCGCGACCGGGGCGTTGCTGGGCCCGTTCGTGACCGCGGGGAGCGGGGGCCTGAGCGGCCCGGCGGTCCACGGCCTGAGCTTCCGGCCCGACGGCAGGCTGTACGTCGCCTCGCGCGACAGCAGCAGCGTGTTGCGGTACGACGCCGCGACCGGCGCGTTCCTCGACACGTTCATACCGTCTGGAAGCGGCGGCCTCCTCACGCCGCAGGGGATGACCTTCGGGCCGAACGGGGACCTCTATCTCAGCAGCAAGACCAACCAGGTGCTCCGCTACAGCGGAACGACGGGGGCGTTCCTCGGCGTGTTCGTCTCGGCCGGCGGCGGCGGGCTGACGAACCCCCGTTCCCTGACGTTCGGTCCGGACGGGAATCTGTACGTGTCGAGCATGGACACGGATTCCGTGCTGAAATACAACGGCGCGACGGGTACATTCCTCGGCGCGTTCATCCCCGCGAACTCGGGGGGCCTGGACGCCCCGGGCGATCTCCTGTTCGCCAACGGCAGCGTTTATGTGGCGAGCCAGGCCACCGACCAGGTCCTGCGCTACGACGCCGCGACCGGTGCGTTCGTCGAGGCGGCCGTGTCCCCCGACGGCGACGCCGACGGCCTGAACCGGCCGATCGGGCTGCTGCTCGATCCCCTCGACAACCTGCTGGTCGGGAGCTTGACGGAGATCCTCCGCTACAGCTCGCCGTTCCCGGCGGTCTTCACGGTCAGTCTCAGCAACCCCAGCGTCACGCCCGTGACCGTCGACTACACCACCACCGCCGGGACGGCCGGCGCCGGCGGCGACTTCACCGCCGTCTTCGGCACCCTCACGTTCGCCCCCGGCGAAACGACGAAGCTCGTTCGCGTCCCGATCCT
Organism: uncultured Isosphaeraceae bacterium; assembly: GCA_937907405.1. Classification (GTDB taxonomy): domain Bacteria; phylum Planctomycetota; class Planctomycetia; order Isosphaerales; family Isosphaeraceae; genus Paludisphaera. Next base: position 5,173 of record CALCIC010000793.1, read on the forward strand.
GAACGACGACAGCGCCGAATCGACCGAGACGTTCACGGTCAACCTGTCGAACGCCACCGGCGCGACGATCGCCGACGGCGAAGGCGAGGCCACGATCATCGACGACGACGCCACGAGGTTTTACGTCGTCAACGACGCCGCCGGCGACCGGACCTACGAGTACGGCGCACTGGGCGACTCCATCGAGAATTACGCCCTGAACAGCGGCAACACCGCCCCCCGCGGCGCCGCCAGCACGGCGGCCGGCGACAAGGTCTGGGTCGTCGACGCCAACAAGAAGGTCTACGTCTACAACACCAACGGCGGCCTGCTCGGCTCGTGGACGGCCGGGTCGCTGGCCCCCAACGCGGCCGTCGAAGGCATCGCCACCGACGGGACCGACGTCTGGATTGTCGACGCCAAGCAGGACAAGGTGTTCCGCTACACGGGTGCCGCGAGCCGGCTCTCGGGCAGCCAGAACGCCGCGAGCAGCTTCAGCCTCAACAGCGGCAACGCCGGCCCCAAGGACGTCGTCACCGACGGGACGAACCTGTGGGTCGTCAACGATTCCAGCACCGACAAGGTGTTCAAATACACGCTGACGGGCTCACTGGTCGGGAGCTGGACGATCACCGGCGCGGGCGCCAGCCCGACCGGGATCACGCTCGACCCGGCCGGTGGCGGGACGTTGTGGATCGTCGACGCCGGCACGGACCGCGTCTACCAGTTCGACGGCGCGCGATCGCGGACGTCGGGCTCGGCGTCGCCGTCGACGAGCTTCGCGCTGGCCGCCGGCAACACCAACCCCCAGGGCATCGCCGACCCGCCCGCGGCGGCCTCCAGCGGACCGCGAACCGCGATCGTTCGCGGCGTCGCGCATCCCTTCGCCAACCGGACCGCGGGCAATCATGCCGCGCGCCCGACCTTCCAAGCATGGAAATCGACCGGGCGGGCCTACCTCCTGACAGGAGGCCGCCTGAGATCCCACGCCCATTCGTGATCGCCGATCCTTCGACGCCCCGCGCATCCCGGCGGCGCGGGGGCGTCGATCGCCATTCCGCGTAGCTCCTCTCAGCCCCTCTGGCCAAGTGGACGCGGGGCGGGTCAATAGCTTTCGGAGCTGACGACTTCGCCGTTGGCGCGCGTCCCCAGGGACATGTAGGTCTTCTGGTTGATCGAGCTTTTGAGGAAGTGGACGCTGCCGTCGGCGAACAGGAAGTTGCAGCCCCCGGCGTGGTTGCTGGTGGCGTTGTTGATGTAGAGGCCGGTCGCCGTGTTGCTCGCGTGCGGGCCGCAGCCTCCCCACTTGTACTGCGTCGAATTCGGGGGCACGACCGTGTTGAACAGGGTGTGGCCGACATAGCCCCAGGCCCAATAGTCCCCCTTGTCGTTGTATCCGCCCGGGTGCTTGCGCGACTGCTGGACGGCCGTGGCGCTGCAGTTGGTCAGATAGCCCATGACCGTGGAGAGGGCCGCCTCGGCGTCGTAGACGTACGCGACGATGCCGCTCTTGTTGATCGTGTTCCGGTGCATCTTCACGCTCCAGGAGGCGCCGCCGACCAGGCCCTCGCCGAAGGCGATCGTGTTCGAGGTCCCGTCGGTGATGCTCGCCAGCTTGTAGTTCTGAATCGAGGCCGTCGGGTAATTGTCCCAGGCGGCGAACACCCCGGTCGTCTTGGTCCCGCCGTAGGTCAGGCTGTCGCCGATCGAGCCGTAGTAGCTGTTGCTGTAGTTCTGGCCGGAGGCCCCTGCCAGGCCGTCGGAGGGGCAGAGGAACCCCTTGACCCGGGTGAACCGCGCCGTCGAGTTGATGGGGCTCGCCGTTCCGCTGGAGCACGGGCACCAGCAGAAGTTGATGGAATGGAAAAGGGCCGTCTGCTCGACGTACGGTAGGAGCTGAGCATGGATGCTCCAGGGATACGAGGCGTACGAGCGCAGATTCTGCTGGGCCCGGATCGAACCCAGGGGGAACGTCCCCATGGTGCTTTGATAGTTGTGCAAACCAGGCCGATCTGCTTCATGTTGTTGACGCACTGGATCCGCCGGGCCGCCTCGCGCGCCGACTGGACGGCGGGCAGCAGCAGGGCGATGAGCACGGCTATGATCGCGATCACCACCAGCAACTCGATCAGCGTGAAGCCATGGCGACGGCGGATTGAAGATGATTCACGTTTCATCATTTCTCGTCCTTCAATATACAAGGTTTTGTGGCTTTGTTCAAAACTCTCCGATGGGGCGGTCTGGACGGCGGGGGGCGACGGCGCGGTCGGGCCGTCCGCCCGGAAGCGCGGTTCCGAACGCCTCGTCCGGTCGCGATGATTCACGACGGGCCGAGCCGCACGGTCCCAGGGGCGGCGGCGGCGGCGGCGAGTCGGGTCGGGACGATCGATTCCGACCGGGGCCGCATGGCGCCCCGATGCGACCCGCCGCGGTTCCCTGCTCCCTCCACGGGGGGGGCTTCGGGTTCGGGAGGATCGGCGGGCCGCCCCTGGTCGTTCATCGGTTGGGAGACGTGTTCTCCGCAACCGCAGAGCGAGCCCGTCGTCACAGCCAGGACGACGAAAATCCATGAATAGCGCTGCAAAACAGCCTCCTTCCTCTGGGGGTGGCGACGAGGAGCGGTCCTCGTCTCGCGTCGGCCGGAATCGATCGGCGCGCAGACCGGCCGCGACGGTCCAAACAATTCGGACTCGTCGGTCCAAGGAATCGGTCGAAAGGACCTCTGTCGAAGTTCGGCGCCCTCGGTCGACTCAAGGCCGCCCCGAGAAACGCCGCGAGAGGCTTGCACGCCCCTGAAGTCGCCGGACCACCCGCGCACGATCCGGCGAAGACTCATGGAGTCGTCTCACCGGCGGAGTGGTTCGGAAACCAGTGGCGTTTCGCTCAGACCTGAGCGATTAATAATCTTACATAATCCGGCCTGGCCCGTAAAGAGCCTGGAGCGGCCCCAGGCTTCGGAGGGTGAGCGTCTCGAAAGTGGGTGGGAAATTTCGTACAACAGGGATGATTGATGGGTAGCCTCGGATTACCGATTTTCCCGCTCCGGGGGGGGCGCATGTCGGTCGAGCATCCGCCGGCGTGGCTCGGGCGTCCCGCCCGAGCGGCTTGCCGCGTTCGTCCTGTGGATGCTCGGGCGGGACGCCCGAGCCACGAAACCTCGAGCACGAGCAAGAGGAGTGGGACGCCCCCCCCCTCGCCGCCTGACCGTCCACCCACTTATCAGACGCTTACCCGGCTTCGGAGGGTGCGGCGCAGGTCCCTGGCGGCCCCTCGCCCTCCCAAAATACGTGCTTATGAGACGAACTCTGAGCGGCCGTCGGACGACCCGTCCGCGCCTGGCCGGGCGCGCATCAAATCGGATCTGAAGCGCATGGCTCGAGTAGGAATGCAGACGTCGCGCCGCGCTCGCCAGTAATCAATTTATGCAATCTTGTTCAAATCGAATACATGATGTTTCCATCCCGGCTCATCCAGGTAGAGGCCGCGCGCCTGCAGGTCGTCGCCGTCGCGGTCGTACGCGACGTCGCCCAGCAGGTCGGTGAGTCGCCAGCGGGCCGCACCGAGTTCCGCGAAGGGAAGCCGGACGTAACATTGGCCCTGGCGGGGGGAATAGTTCACCAGCGCCAGCAGTCGTTCGTCGCCGGTCCCTTGCCAGGCGAAGGCCAGAAAATCGTCGTGGGTTCCGTTCCCCTCCCAGGCGGGGGCGCATTCGAGCAGTCGCCACCGGCCTTCCCGCACCGTCGGCCGCCGGAGAACGGCGAGCAGCCGGTCGTAGAAACCGGCCAGGATCGGATCGACCGGCTCGTCGGGAGCCCGGCCGAGGTGAGGCGAGATGCGTTTCTTCCGCCCCTCGAACAGCCCCTGGTGAAAGAACCGCAATCCCGGCGCGAGGAACGTGATCACCGCGGCGGCCTCTTCAACCTCGACGGGGAAGACGGCCGCGGCCCGAGGCTCGTCGTGGTTTTCGAGAAAACGAGCCAGCTTGTTCTGGTAGTCCAGCCCGGCGTGGAAGTGCTCCCGCACGGCTCGGGCGCGTCCCTCGCGGAGTCGGTCGTAGAGCCGCTTGTCATAGGCGTAGTCGAAGCCCTGCTGATGGAGCGTCCATTCCAGGTCCCAGTAAACTTCGGCCATGAACAGAAAGCCCGGG
>CALCIC010000794.1 GCA_937907405.1 uncultured Isosphaeraceae bacterium
TCGACGGTACGAGGAGTTCTTCGGGATGCGCGCGATGCATGGGGTCTGACGCCGCAAAGCGGTCCCGGCGAGGCGGCGACGAACTGAAAAATGAGCGGACGAACCCAATCCGCCAGGGTCGCGGTCGCGAAGTTCCGGATCGAAAACAGAGCGAAGGAACCCAATCCGCCGTAGGGCGTTCGCGGAGCGCGACGACCCTCATCCGGCCGTCCCGGCCCGACCCCACACGTGGGGTGCCCCCCGCTCCCGGGGGGAGAAGGGAGGATCGCCTCGAAAACCGCGCGAACGAACCCAAACGCCGTGGCGATGTCTAAAGTCCATCTGGAACGCGAGTTGCGTTCGGCGTTCGGTGCGTTGGGCCGGCGCGAACGAACCCAAAATCGCGACGGCGGGAGAACACGGCCGGCTGGGCGCGGGGCGAGGAAGGCAGGCGGATTTCGGCGCGAACGAACCCAAAGTCGCGCCGAGATCCAACTGCGGCGTCGGATGCTCAGGACTGCCGCAGGCCGACGGCGACGTACTTCGTTTCGAGGTAGGCTTCGAGCCCTTCGGACCCGAGTTCTCGGCCCAGGCCCGACTCCTTCATGCCGCCGAACGGACATTGAGGGGTTGCGGGGATCGGGTCGTTGATGCCGATCACGCCGGCTTCGAGGCCCTCGGCCATCCGGGTGGCGACGGTCAGGTCGTTGGTGAACACGTAGGCGGCCAGGCCGTAGGGGGTGCTGTTGGCGGCGGCGATCACGTCGTCGAGCTTGTCGAAGTCGAGGATCGGCATCACCGGGGAGAACGGCTCGTCGGTCATCAGTTTCATGCCGCCGTCGACCCGCGTCAGCACGGTCGGCTCGAACCAGTACCCCTTGTCGAACCGGGACGACTTGCCGCCGCCGGTCAGAATCGACGCCCCCTTGCGTTTGGCGTCGTCGATCAGCATCGAAGCCTTGTCGAGGGCCTTGGACTCGAACATCGGGCCGATCTGGACGCCGTCCTCCAACCCGTTGCCTACCTTGAGTTTACGCGTTAGTTCCACGGCGCATTCCGTGAAATCCTTGGCGATCTTCTGATGGACGTAGAACCGGGAGGGGGCGATGCAGACCTGGCCGTTGTTGCGGAACTTGCCGATCACGGCCGCCTGGGCGACCTGCTGGACGTCGGCGTCGGGGAAGACGATCAGGGGGGCGTGGCCGCCGAGTTCAAGGCTCATCCGCTTGACCTGGTCGGCCGACTTGCGGATCAACTCCTTGCCGACCTGGGTGGATCCGGTGAAGCTGATTTTGCGGATCGCCGGGTGGGCGAACAGGGCGTCGGCGAACGGCACGGCCGGACCCATGACCAGGTTGGCGACCCCCGGCGGCAGGCCGGCGTCGGCCAGGCACTGGAACATCAAGAGGAGGGTCAACGGCGTCTGGTCGGCGGGGCGGCTGACGACGGTGCAGCCCACGGCCAACGCCGGCGCAATCTTCCGGCTGGGGAGCGCGGCGGGGAAGTTCCAGGGGGTGATCGAACCGACGACCCCGACCGGGTGGCTGATCGTGTAATACCGCTTGGCGACGTTGGTCGGCGGGATGATCCGGCCGTAGGCCCGCTTGCCCTCCTCGGCGAACCACTCGAACGTGTCGGCCGAGTGGAGGACCTCGGCCCTGGCTTCGGGGAGGGGTTTGCCTTGCTCTTGAGTCAACGCCCGGGCGATCACGTCGGCGCGGTCGCGGATCAGGTCGGCGGTCTTCTTGAGGATCTTGGCGCGGTCGTAGACCGAGAGCGCCCGCCAGCCCGGCATGGCCCGCGCGGCGGCCTCGATGGCGGCGTCAGCCTCAGAGGAGTCGCCGTACGCGACCTCGGCGATGACCGACTCGTCGGCCGGGTTGATCACCGCGAGGGTCTTGCCCCCCGCCGCGTCCCGCCACTGGCCGTCGATGTACATCTGGGTCGGGTATTCCGAAGCCTTCGCCGCGCTCGCCGCCGTCCGGACCATGGTTCGCTCTCCTCTCGGGTGTCGCTTCCGGGGATCTCCCCATGGAGTCGGTTCTTCCCCTCCCTGTCACGATAGCCATAGCCGCCTGGTCAAACAACGATCGGAGGTCACGCCCTCGGCCGACGGCGATCCCAAACGACTCGATCCACTCGAATTCGATGCGCCGTCGCTATAACCCGCACAGTCGATGATGCAACCGGAGAATCCAATTCCATGCGAAGAACCGATTCGTCCGATCTTTATACCGGCATGGGACAAGCCTCGGCTTCGGCGCGCACGGCCAGGACGGCCGCCGTCGACCAACACCCGACTCAGGTGACGCATGGATGCGACCCAACGGACGCCTCGGCCTCGATCCAGACGATGGGTGGCGCTCGTCTACGTGCTTCTCGGCCTGGGGATGACGACGGTGGAAGCTCAGGCCTCCCCGATTCGGGCCCGATTCGCGTTCAGGGCGAGCGCCCGGGCCGAGCCCTCGTTCCCGCCCGGGTGGAACCAGTTTCTCTCGGCGCCCGAGCTTTGGCCGTCGTCGCGAACTCCGCCGTTTTCGCCGCTGGTCCGAAATGCGATCTGGCGGATCCTCGACGGCGATCCGTCGTCGGCCGCCGTCAATCCGATGATCGACTACCTGATCTGGCGTCGCGATCTGAACCCGTTCCGGTTCGATCGCTATCACCCGTACCTCGGCCCCCGGCTCGCCCAGCTCTTGACGCCGTCGGCCGACCCGGTCGTCACGCCGCCGACCCTGGCGCCGCTGACCGCCGTCCCCGTGGCGCCGATCGCGCCGATCGTCGATCCGCCGATCATGCCGCTCGCGCCTCTGGGAGTGCCCGAGCCGAGCAGCGTCATCCTGATCGCCCTGGTGTCGGCCCTGGGACTCTGGAGGCGATCTCGAACCGCGGTCCGGTCCAGGTAAGCGGTCGCCGACCGGCTATGTCCATCTGGAGTCGTGGGTCTCTCGAACCCCAGGGGCGTGACGGGAGTCCGAATATCGGCCCGACGCGCAGGCGAGGGAATCCTCATCGTGAACGCGTCGTGATGGTCGTCGGCCGGGCCGGCCGTCCCCGGATGGCGCGTCGCGTTGGTATTCGGAGCGGGTGAGACGGTGACGGCAAGGCGATCTGGTACACTCGATCGGCATATTTCCAGACTCTCAGCGCAAGGATCGGGTACATGGCAGAGCAGGATCGGTTCTACATCACCACGGCGATCGACTACCCCAACAGTCGGCCGCACATCGGCACCGCGTTCGAGAAGATCGGGGCCGACGTCCAGGCCCGGTTCCGGCGGATGGAAGGGGCGTCGGTCCACTTCCTGATGGGCAACGACGAGAACACCAACAAGGTGACTCTGCGCGCCCGGGAACTCGGCCTTGAGCCCAAGGCGTACGTCGACGACATGGCCCGGCAGTTCCAGGAGGTCTGGGCCGCGCTCGAGATCTCCAACGACGATTTCATCCAGACCAGCGAACCCCGTCACCACGAAGGTTGCAAGAAGTTCATCCAGGCGGTTTACGACGCCGGAGACATCTACCCCGGCGTCTATGCGGGTCACTACTGTACCGGCTGCGAGTCGTTCAAGACGGAGAAGGAAGTCGCCGAGGCCGGCGGCAAGTGCCCGAACCATCCCAACACGCCCCTGTCCTGGGTCGAGGAGGAGAACTACTATTTCCGACTCTCCGCGTTCCGCGACCGCCTGCTGGCCTACTATGCCGCGAACCCCGACTTCATCCAGCCTGAAAGCCGCCGCAACGAGATCGTCAGCCTGGTCGAAGGCGAGTTGAAGGACGTCGCGATCTCGCGGAAGGGCTTCACCTGGGGGATTCCGGTCCCGTTCGACGAAACTCAAACGATCTATGTGTGGTTCGACGCCCTCCTGAACTACGCCACGGCGGCCGGTTACGGCGGCGACGAGGAGCGGTTCGCGAGGCTCTGGCCGGCGGACGTCCACGTCATCGGCAAGGACATCACCCGATTCCACTGCGCCCTCTGGCCGGCGATGCTGATGTCGGCGGGGGTGGCGCTGCCGCGGAAGGTGTTCGGCCACGGGTTCGTGTATCGCAAGAACGAGGAGTCGGGCGAGGTCGCGAAGATCGGCAAGAGCATGGGGAACGTGGTCGAGCCGATGGAGCTGATCGAGAAGTTCTCGGCCGAGGCGTTCCGCTATTACTTCATCAGCCAGTGTCCGTTCGGCGGCGACGGCGAGTTTTCGTTCGAGCGGTTCGCCGACGCTTACAACAGCGGCCTGGCCAACAACCTCGGCAACCTGTACAGCCGCATCTTGACCATGTGCCTCAAGTATTTCGAGGGGGATCTGGGCTCGACCGAGGGGATCGATCTGACGATCTGGAGGCGGGGCCTGGACGTCTCCGCACTGACCGGAGAGCTTCGCGAGCAGGTGGGGGCCTTCGACTACAGCGGGGCGATGCAGCGGATCTGGCTGGAGGTCGTCGACGCCGCAAACCGCTACATCCAGGAGACGGAGCCGTTCAAGCTGGCGAAGACCGATCTGGAAGCGACGCGGGTCGTCCTGGCGAACGTCGCCGACTGGATGCGGCTGACCGCGATCCTCATCAAGCCGTTCCTGCCGCGCACCGCCGAGACGTTCTACCGGGCGTTCGACTTCGAGAGCGCCCAGCCCTGGGACGAAGTCTCTTACGGTACGGCCGCGACGCCGTTCTCCGGGACTTCGCTCCACGTGACGGCCCCGATCGTCAACGGCAAGCCGGTTCCGCTGTTTCCCAAGGTCGAGACCCGCTGAGCCGTCCCCGGCGGGCCCGTCCGTTTTGTGTCTTTGGCGTTCCCTCTTTCGACCGATAAAGATAGAAAAATGGGAATCGATCGGCCAGCGACCGCGTTCGGAATCGCGCCCCTCGCATTGATGCGAGGGGTCGGGGGGGTGCGTCATGGATGAAGCAAAGCGTAAGGTCGTCGTCCTCCTGTGCATGCACCGCAGCGGGTCGAGCCTGACGGCGAACCTGCTGCAACGGCTGGGGATGTCGCTGGGGCCGTTCGAGCTGATCGGCGCCGAGGTGAGCAATCCCTATGGGCACTTCGAGGCGCGGCCGTCGCACATCCTCAATCGGAACGTCCAGAACTGGGCGTTCGGCTTCCCCGACGACGTGCCCGCCGATCCCGAAGTGCTTGCGCGGTTCGTCGAGACGCAAGGCGCCTGGCCGACGAGGTCGGTCCCTGACGAGTGGTTCAACGAGGCCAGGGTCTTCGTCGAGCACCTGGCCGCGAGCGGGCCGGTCTCGGGTTTCAAGGACCCGAGGACCGCGCTGACCTGGCCGTTCTGGCGCCGCGTGTTCGAATCGGTCGGGAACATCGAAGTCGTGCCGGTGACTCTGCTCCGATCTCCCCACGAGATCGCCATGAGCCTTTGCACTCGAAGCGGCGGCGATATGCCGTACTGGCAAGCCCTCGACGTGGTCGGCGTGCATCTGGCGCGGATGAAGGAGGTGGTCGCGGAGACCGGCGGCGCGTCGCGGATCGTCCGGTTCGGCACGCTGCACTTCATGACCGACCTTCGGACGCTCGTCGAATCGTGCGGCCTGACCTGGGACGACGAGGTCGTCGGCCAGGTCTACGACCAGACTTGCGTCCACCATCTGCCGGCCGTCGTGCCGCACGCCGCGCAGCAGGAACTTGACGAACTCGGCGCGGGGGCGTGGACCGTCCACGACGCGACGGCCAACGCGGCTCGTCTCGCCAGGGACGCGCGTAAATATGAAGCGGCGATGCATAAGCGGCTCGTCGAGGCCAAGCTCCAACTCGGCGGCCTGCACGTCTCCGGGCGCCTGAACGAAGCGCGAATCAAGGAGGCCGACGAGTCCATCCGCGGCCTTGAGGCGAGAGCGGCGCGGGCCGAGACCGGCCGGGCCGACGCGGAGAAGGCGTTCCATCTGGCCGACCACTGCCTCCAGCAAGCTGAGAAAGACCTGCGACGGACCCTGGACAGCCTGGTCGCGACGCAGGAACGGCTGGCGTCCGCCGAACGGGCGCTCGCCCACACCCAGAGTCACGCCATCCAGTTGCAGCAAGCGAATGAGCAAGCGTCGGCGCGACTGGACGCGCTCCAGAAGCGCAACCTCGAACTCGAACGCGCGGAAGCGACGGCGCGCCAGGCGCGGGAGTCGCTCGGCCTGACTCAGCAGGCCTGGACTTCCGACCGCGCGAGGCTGGCCGAGACGCAGGATCGAATCGCGCGGCTGCAGGAGCTGTCGATCGAACGGGACGACCAGTTCCGGGCGGCCCTCGACCGCGAGCAGACCCTGTGGTTCGAGGCGACCCAACTGCGGGAGCGCCTCGAAACTCGGCCGATCCTCGGAGCGGCGTCGCGAGGCCGACGACAGATCAAGCAGATCTGGCTCAGGTTCCGCCATCGGGCGCCGTCGGGCGCCGAGCGGACGACCCGGATCGACCGCCCGATCTGAAGGGCTCGATCCAATCATGGAATTCAGGCGCTAACGGCTTTTGATCGCACGGGTATGAGATGCTTCTTGACGATGGATGCGATTCGAGCGGCCGATCGGCCGTCGCCGAACGGCGATGCGGCCTGGGCGAGCGTCCGGTAGGCGTCGTCGTCGAGGAGCAGCCGGGCGGCCTCCGCGGCGATCGCCTCGGGGTCGCAGCCGACCAGCCGGGCGACTCCGCAGTCGACGGCCTCGCCGCGCTCGCTGAACCGGCGCAGGACCAGGACGGGCTTGCCCAGCGCCGTGGCCTCTTCCTGGATGCCGCCGCTGTCGCTGAGGATCAGGACGGCCCGCTTCATCGCGGTCACGAACGCCCCGTATCCGAGCGGCTCGACCAGTCGCGCCCGGGGCAAGTCGCCGATCATCTCGGCCACGACCGGGCCGACGGCCGGATTGGGATGAACCGGCCAGAGGATCTCGACGTCCTCGAACCGATCGTGGATGGCGCGGACGCTCCGGCAGATCCGCCGCAGCGGATCCCCCTGGTTCTCGCGGCGGTGGACGGTGACCAGGATCAGCCGCCTGCGTGGGTCGAGGCTCGCGCCCAGCGGAGTCTCGCGCCGCGCGGCGGCGTGCAGGGCGTCGATCCCGGTGTTGCCGGTCAGGTGGATCGTCGCCCGGTCGATCCCCTCGCGGAGCAGGTTCTCACGAGCGGCGGGGGTCGGGGCGAAGTGGAGGGTCGACAAATGGCTGACGGCCACGCGGTTGGCCTCCTCGGGGAACGGCGAGTCCAACCGGTGGGTTCGCAAGCCCGCCTCGACGTGGCCGAAGGGCGCGCCCAGCATGAAGCTGGCCAGGGCCGAGGCGAGCACGGTCGTCGTGTCCCCTTGGGCCAGCACGAAGTCCGGGGCCTCTCGCCCGAGCGCGTGGTGCAGGCTGGAGAGCAGTCGGTTGCTCAGATCGGCGAGCGACTGCCCCGGCCGCATGACGTCGAGGTCGACGTCCGGGTGGACGCCGAAGAACTCGAAGATCGGCGCGGCCAGGTCGCGATGTTGGGCCGTGAAAATCACCCGGCACCGCCCCCAGGACGACGCCTGGACCGCCCGGATCACCGGCGCCATCTTGATCGCCTCGGGACGCGTGCCCACGATGCACGCCACGGTCTTTCTCGTTGATGAACTCATGTGGATTCTCCCAGATCGACCTCGACCCGAGCACGGCTTCAATGGCGTCAAATCGATCCTGTAAGCCGACGCAGCGCCGCCTTCGCGAACCGCGCCGCGCGCGGCGCGGTTTCGGGCGCATCCGTCCGGACCGGCTCGTCGATCCCGGCCCGGCCCGGCGCCGCCGCCGGTCCAGGGTCTTCGTAGTCGTGATACCACTGGCGGTACGAGTGGGTCGGATCGACGTCGGCGAACGGGTCGGCGTAGTACCGCATCACGTCCTCGCGGCGGCGGTAGGCCTTGCGGTGCGAATCGGGAATCTTCAGGCCGCTTGCGTAACGGCTGTAGATGCACGGAATCGCGCCGAGCGTCGATTGGCCGAACTGTTCGCAACGGGCGATGTACCAGTCGCGGAGGTCGTAGAGCACCGGGCTGTGCGAGCCGTAGCGGTCGAGCATCATGAGCTGGGCGCCGCTGTCGAAGCCCGAGAAGTGGTAGAAGACCAGGGGCCGGCCGTTGATCTCGATGCCGTAAGGCGCCTCGCCCGTCGCGCGGCGGTGAGTCAGGTTCCAGGTGGAGACGTTGTATTGCGGTTCGCGGAGGATCGTGACGTCGTTGAACAACGCCGGCGCGAGATCCACCCAGCGCTGGTCAGTGAACAGCCCGTTCTCGACCTCGTCGTAGCAGTAGGTCCGCAGCCGGTCGGCCCACCAATCGATGAATTTGCGGCCGTCGGCAGTCATGCGGACGGCCAGGAAGCCCAGGTTGTAAACGCCGTTGCGCAGGCAGCAGCGTTCGTTGTCGATGACGGCCACGGGGTCGGTCTCGGGTTCGATCGAGTGCGGCGTCAGCAAGACGCTTCCCGAATCGAGCGCCCGCTCGAGTCCGTCGAGACGGTCGGCGACGATGACGTCGGGGTCGAAGTAGTAGACGCGCTCCGCGCCGAATCGGTCGGCGATGTACTGGAACGCGGTCCCCTTGACGGCCGTGCAAAGCCCGACGAGGCGGTGGCGGAAGATGAACCGAGGGAGGTCGTCGATGGGCAGGTCGCGAATATCGATGATCGAGTCGAACGCCGCGGTGACGTCCGGCTCGCAGGTCGGCATCGCGTCCGAGAGCACCACGTGGAAGACCGCGTCAGGGTGAACCCGCTTCACCGAATGAGCCAACGCGGCGGCCTTGGGGAGATAGTTGGCCGTGATGCTCGTGAATACATGCATGGGCAATCCTTTGCGCCGGACGTGGGCCTGAGGGCGACCGTCCGCGTGACTGTATGCCGGACGCCCCGATCTGTCAATCGTGGCGGACGGCGCGGGCGTCCGTTCCCTTGGAGACGAGCAGTCCGCGCGAGTCGGCCTCGCCTCGTTCCAGGAGCGTCACGCGGGCGCCGAGGGCGTAGTGCGGGGCGGGGATCACTCCCGGCTTCGGCAGCAGTCCCATCATGAACTTGCGAGCCGGCGCCTCGACCCAGTACCACGAGGCCGTCGACGTCGCGATCACGAGCGTTGCGAACAAGGCGACGACCGCCCAGGCCGGATACCGCGCCAAGCTCGCCTCGTACGGGTAGAGGACGTACAGATACAGCGAGTGCAACAGGTAAGCGGCGTAAGAGATCTCTCCTAGAAATACGAACCCCCGCCACGAAAGCGCCCGAGTGATCCAACCTCGCTCAAGCGCGGCGACGAAGATCAGGGCAGCGAAGCCGAAGCAGGCGACGGTTTGCTGGAGCCACAACACCGCCGTGGCGGGA
>CALCIC010000795.1 GCA_937907405.1 uncultured Isosphaeraceae bacterium
GACGGCCATGTCGATCGGCGAATTGAGCGTCCCCTGCGAGGCGAATCGGGTGAGGAAGCGACCGCTGGCGTCGAACTCGTCGATGAACCCGTTGCCGACCCCCTCGACGTCGTCGTGCTTGTCGGCGTCCTGCTTGGCGTAGCTGACGAACAGCGTCCCATCGACGTTCTTCACGCCGAACGGCGCGAAACCTGCCGGGATGCTCGGGTCGGTGAACTGGTTCGCAGAGAGCGTGACGAGGTGGAAATCCTTGTCGAAGACGTCGACCACGCCGTTGTGGAAGTCGGTCGCATACAGATAGTTGGACCCGTCGACGCTGTCGGCGGCCAGGAGCTTGAAGACGGCGCCGGACTGGGAGAGGTCGGCCGCCATGACGCCGTGAGTCCTGTCGACCTTCGGGTTCCAGCCGATGATCGTGCCGTCCTCGGTCGAGAACAGGACCGTGGCCGGGCCGCTTCTGCCGTGCTCGCTGACGACGAAGTCGGTGGTGGCGTTGCTCACGTTTCCGTTGGGCGCCGAAGGGGGCGCGCCGCCGGGAGGGACGGGGAGCGTGATCGGCACGCCGACGATCCTCCCCTGAGCGTTGTAGATCGGCGACGACCCCGAGGCGTTGGCCGAGATCCGGAACTGGCCCTGGGGCGTCTCCGAGAATCCCCAGGGGTTCTTGAGGTCGGGGTCGAAATGAGGAGCCAGCCCCCTCACGTCCGACGCCAGCGCGGTCTGGGCGTACGCCGCGCCCGCGTCCATCATGCACCGCTCCTCGAGCGCGTCGAGCGTTGCGATCCGACGCCGGCTCGCGGCGCGGCGTTGCTTGCGGCAGCTCTGTAACCAGGTGCTCATCTCTGTATCCTTTGAATGCAAAGAATCATGACTCCGAGGAAGTGGGCGCGGCCCGTCAGCCGCCGAAGAACTTGGCGACGTTGACCTGATAGAACGCGGTCTCGACCATCTCCAGCAGCAGCAGGAAGTCGATGATCCGGAAGTTGTTGGGGTCGGAGGCGACGGCCGGATCGAACGACGGCACGGTCCCGCCGTTCAGATCGTGGATGAACGGGTCGATGTGCGAGAGCGCGATTGACTGGGGGATCGACGTGTCGACCGGGAAGAAATCGGGGACCAGCGGCTGGTTCAAGAGTGCGTTGAGGAAGCCGGCGTGCCGCGCCTCGACGGTCGTCAGCCCGGCGGCGACCGGGAAGTACTCCTCGGTCTGCTGAATGGCGAACAGCGCGCCGGCGTAGACCCCGGCGCCCGTGTTCTCGAACGCCGCCGCCGCCCTGACGAACGAGAGGACGTCCGGCTGCGCGAGGTTGCGCAAGTTCGGCGTCGGGCGGGAAGGCAACGTGTTGGCGTCGTCCACGAGCAAGGTTTGAAGGATCTCGATGTGGGCCGACTCGTCGGCCAGGATCTCCTGGAAAAGCGTGACGTTCTCGCCCGGGTACAGCTCGGGGAGCCTCGGCCTGCGCGGGATCGCGCGGGGCTTGCCCGCCCCCATCAGCGCCGCCGGCGCGGTCGCCGCGGCGACCGCCAGCGTGTTGCGGAAGAACGACCTCCGCCCCGGATTCCGGGGCTCCTCCGTACCTCCATCGGTTTTCAACATGTCTTAAATCTGATCGTGCGAAAGAACCTTCACCCGTGGCTCGAACGTCATTCGAAGGTGCATTTTCATCCTCCATCGATTGAAGCGGAACCGAGCGATCGGCTCGACCCGCCGAGAAGTGCGACGGCCCGCATCGGCGAGCCGTGTGTGAGGAAGTGTCGGGGTCCGTTCCTTCGGTTACGGAATTCTTTTTGAGACTTCATGAGTCAAGGGAGGGAGTCGAGTTCCCGCTCGGTTCGATACAGCGCCTCGAAGGTTGAGCTATCATGACGATTGAGGAGTCGGGACGAATTCGCGAGAACGATCGGGAGACGGACATGCTTGGAACAGTGAAGACGGCGGCCCTGGGCTTGATGCTCGCGGCGGGGTTCGCGGCCGGGGCGCGCGGGCAAGCGAAGGCGCCGGCCGCTCATGCATCGAGGATCGGCGTCGATCTCGACGGCATCGACGACGGCATGCGGTCGCGGGCGTTCGTGGACGTGGCGAAGTCGCTGAGGCCGTGGACCGGCGCGGCCGACGGCAAGCCCGCGCCGACCGACGCGCGGGGATGGCCGACTTGCGACGCGAACACCGTGCTGTTCGACGTCCGGCCGGCGTTCTCCTGGGCGCCGCCGATCGACGACCCCG
>CALCIC010000796.1 GCA_937907405.1 uncultured Isosphaeraceae bacterium
GCGGGCGAGCCCGCAGACGGTCGAGCCGGCGACTTCCGCCGCGATCGCCCGCACCGACTCAAAGTCGCCGACCGATGCGATCGGGAAGCCGGCCTCGATGACGTCGACCCCCATGCCGGCGAGCGCCCGGGCGATTTCCAGCTTCTCGGCCATGTTCATGCTCGCGCCCGGCGATTGCTCGCCGTCGCGGAGGGTGGTGTCGAAGATCCGGACGCGGTTGCGATCCTGACCGTCGCCGGAAGGGGCTGCGGATTCCTCGCCGGTGGAGCTGTTGGACGAAATCATGCTAGGCTCGTTCCTTTTGGGTTCGCGGCCGTCGCGGCGCGCTGGGGGCTTCTCAACGGATTCGACTCATCCACGCCCGCCCGAGACGGGTGAAGGGCGCACGACCGGGAGACTCCGAGGGCGACGACGAAAAAAGCCCCGAGATCCACCGGCGAAGGGTGAGTCTCGGGGCTTCGCTGTCTGACCATGCGGAACCTGACAAGCCCTAAGACGACGCACCCAAGCGGCCGGCAAGGCCGAGGATGAGCAGACTAAGGCTCGCAAGCGGAATTCGCATCGCTGGGCTCCAACATCGAAAGTTCAACTACAGGAATGATAGATCGACGCGCGCCCGCAGTCAATCGACAAATAATCGGCGGGATTTCGGCGCGAACGAACTCAATTTCGCGACGCGGCCGGATACCGGACCCAGCAGCATGTTTCCGCCATGCACCCAATGGATTTCCGTTGTAATTTCAAGAAACTCAGATTGAAAACTCGGCAAGCCGCACATTGAGGGTGAAGGACGGACATTCGGGATCGAGGGGAGGAAGACGCGCGTGGGCCGGATTTCGGGGAACGTCATCGGTGATCTGACGCGGGTGTTGCGCTGGGGGACGGCGAGCGGCGACGGCGACGACCGGCTGCTGGAGCGGTTCCTCGAAGGCCGCGACGAATCGGCTTTCACCGCGCTGGTGGCGCGGCACGGGCCGATGGTCCTGGGCGTCTGCCGGCGCGTGCTCCGCGACGAGCACGACGTCGAGGACGCGTTCCAGGCGACGTTCCTGGTGCTGGTCCGCAGCGCCGGGGCGATCCGCCGGGGAGAGCTGGTCGGCCCCTGGCTGCACGGCGTCGCCCACCGGGTGGCCGTCCGGGCGAGGGCCGGCGCCGCCCGCCGGTTCGTCCGCGAGCGGAACGGGATGGACGTGCAAGCGATGGCCGTCGCGGCCGATGCTCGGAATTCCGACCATGCGGAACTGCGGGCGATCCTCGACGCTGAACTGGCGAGGCTCCCCGAGGCGCTCCGCGCTCCGTTGGTC
Organism: uncultured Isosphaeraceae bacterium; assembly: GCA_937907405.1. GTDB lineage: Bacteria > Planctomycetota > Planctomycetia > Isosphaerales > Isosphaeraceae > Paludisphaera. The sequence goes on from CALCIC010000796.1 coordinate 1,305, forward strand.
CTCTGCTATCTCGAAGGTCTGACCCACGAGCAGGCCGCCGGCCGGTTGCAAGCGCCGGTCGGTACGATCCGCAGCCGGCTCGCGCGGGGCCGCGACCGGCTCCGCGCCCGGTTGGCCCGCCGCGGCGTGTCGGCCGACGACTCGGCCTGGGGCTCGATGGTCCTCGCCGAGCCGATATCCACCCGATTGTTCGAGGCGACCGTCCGATCCGTCCTCGATTCCACCCTTCCAGGCGCCGCCGCGACGGCCCTGGTCTCCGCCACGGCGGCCTCACTCGCCAAGGGAGTACTTGACGCCATGCTGATGACCAAGCTGAAGCTCGCCGGCGCCTGCGCGCTGGGATTGGCCCTGACGATGGGCGGGGTGAGCGGTTATACGTTCCAGCAGGCGACTGGTCCCGGGAAGACCGAGATCAGCGACGAATCCGCAACCAGGCCAAAGGGCACCCCGAAGTCGTCGAAAACCAGTGAATCGAACCCTCCCGCCCTGCTTCAGAGAAAGCTCGATGAGATACAGATGGAACTCATTAAGATTGAGGAGCGAAGGCAGGAGGATTTGGAAAGGGTTCGCCGGATTCTCGACTCACTGAGCACAATTCGCTCCCAGGTCCAGCACGACGAACCGGTCGCTCCGCTTCCAGAAGCCACTCCGGCGGCGAACCTCGCCGAGAACCAGAAAGCCGACGAGACGGAACAGGCCGAGTATCTCGACCCCAACCAGCCCATCGTGGTGCCCTCGCAGGGAGGCCGGGTCGTCACGATCTTCGGAGTCAGTATTCCCACGAGGGGCGGCATGACGGGGTATGTCGCGCCTGTGGCCGGCGTGGTGAAGGGGAAGCTGTATTCCAACCCGCTGTCAGTTCGACTGGCTGCCGACGGCGATCCTCGGTTGGACGTGGCTTCCGTCGCATTCAACCCGATCTCGAGGGCCTTGGTTTTACGAGGGGAGAGAATCCAGCGGCTGGCGATTTTCAATATGCGGGACGCCCGCTGGGACGTTCAGGACCTCCGCGAGCCGGTCAAGGAGGCGACGCCTGTGGGATGTCACATGATGACGACTTACGCGCTCGGCCGTCGGCTTTACACCTACAGCAACGCCGCCAGGAAGTGGAGCGTGCTGGAACTGCCCGAGGGCGCCGCGCCCGAGGCGAAAGCCAGCGATCAAGGTCTTACATTGCGATACGGCGATAAGATCCATATCTATGACGTTCAGATGGGCGAATGGACCGACTTCGACCTTCAAGTCACGCCCGAGGGATCGAAAAAGGAGCAATGATCATCGCTCGATACGTCGTTTCTCTCGCGCGATCAGGTCGCGGTAGAGCTCGACGTAGCGGTCGACGACGGCGTGGAGGGAGTAGTCGGCTTCCACGCGTTCGCGGGCGGCCTGGCCGAGTTGGAGCGCTTCGGAGGGGTTGTGGATCAGATCCAGGAGCGTGGCGGCCCAGGCTTCGGGGGTGGGGGTCGGGACGAGCAGGCCGGTTCGGCCGTGGGCGACGAGGTCGGTGTTGCCGCCGACGTCCGAGACGACGCAGGGGAGGGCCGAGGCCATCGCCTCCAGGAGCGAGTTGCTCAGCCCCTCGGCCACGCTGGGAAGGACGAAGACGTCGGCCGCGCGGAGGTAGTCGGCCGGGTTCGACACCGCGCCCACGAACTGGACCCGGTCGGCGACGCCCAGCGCCCCGGCGTGCTCCATCAGCGCCTGGCGGTCGGGGCCGGGGCCGATCAGGATCAGGTTCGCGGCTGATCGGCGGGCGACTTGCGCCCAGGCGTCCAGCAGCATCGGCAGGTTCTTCTGCGGGTGCAGCCGCCCCGTGAAGACGACCCGGGGGCGCGGGAGGAGTTCCGCCTCGACCGCGCTGGGGCCGGGGCGGAAGACGCCGGTGTC
>CALCIC010000797.1 GCA_937907405.1 uncultured Isosphaeraceae bacterium
GATCCAGCCGAGGCCGCGGCCGCCTCCGCGAACGCCAAGCCGACGCCCGCCGCCGCGCCCCCCGCCGCGCCTCGCGTCGATCCCGCCGCGATTCCCGCCGCCGGCCGCTGATGGACCGACGCCCAGGCGATCGGCATGGTCCGGCGCGGCCTCGACCGGTCATAATCGGATGACGCGCCGAACCACCGGGGGAGTCGGCGCGTCATCCACGTAAACGCGCCCCGCGCGCACCTGCGCCGGTTCGGGGCGAGGCCGACCGTGAGTCGACCGCGAGGCGATATGGACAGCCACACGCTTGAACTTCTGGGTGTCGACAAAATCCGCGCTCTGGTGTCGGCCCGCGCGGCGTGCTCGCTGGGCAAGGCCGCCGCCCGGGCCCTGGAGCCGCTCCACGATCCCGGCGCGGTCCACGCGGCGCAGACGATCACCACCGAGATGACCGAGGCGATCGTCTCGGGCCTCCAACCGCCGCTGGGCGGATTGCACGACGTCCGGCCGCTGGTCCGACGCGCCCAGGTCGGCGCGATGCTCGAAGCCGAGGAACTCGCCGAGGTCGCCGAGACGCTCCGCGCGATGGGGAACCTCGACGCCTGGCTGGACCGAATCGGCGATCGGTTCCCGAGGCTCGGCGGACTTCGAAAGGACGTCGGCGAGTTCTCCGGGCTGAGCACGGCGATCGAAGGCTGCCTCGACAGCCGAGCCAAGATGCTCGACTCGGCGAGCCGACGGCTCGCGGCCCTTCGACTCGAAATCGCCCAGGTCGAGGAGCGCATCAAGGAGACCCTGCGCTCCATGCTTCGATCGCCCGAAATCCGGCGGGCGCTGCGCTACCCCAGCTTCACGATGGTCGGCCATCACTACGTGATCCCCGTCGCCAAGGAGCATCGCGGCGAGATCTCCGGGTCGGTCCAACGTACCAGCGCCAGCAGCGAGACGGTCTACATCGAGCCCACGGCGATCGCCGAAAAGTCGGCTCAGCTTTCCTACATTCGAGCGCGCGAGGCGAAGGAGATCCGCCGCATCCTCCGCTGGCTGAGCGCCCAGGTGGGGCAGGTCGGCGACGCAATGCTGGGGACGTTGGAGGTCATGGCGGAGATCGATCTGATCTTCGCCAAGGCGCGGTACAGCCTCGACTACCGGATGACGGCCGTCGATCTTAGCACCGACGGCCGGCTCGTGCTGAGGAAGGCCCGACACCCGCTGCTCGAAGCGATCCTCCGCCGCGACCCCGCGCTGCCGCTCGACGCGCCGCCGGCCGCCGCCTCGGAACCTCGGAGCGTCGATGGAGAGGAAGCCGCCGCGCCGGCCCCGCCGCCGAATCCCGCCCCGGCGGATCGGGAGATCGTGCCGATCGACGTGCACCTTGGACTGCGGTTCCGGATGCTGGTGATCACGGGACCGAACACCGGCGGCAAGACGGTGGCGCTCAAGACGGTCGGGCTCCTGGCGATCATGTCGCAGATGGGGCTGCACGTGCCGACCTCGCAGGGCTCGCAACTGCCGATCTTCGACGACGTGCTGGCCGACATCGGCGACGAGCAAAGCCTGGAGCAATCGCTCTCCACCTTCTCTTCGCACGTGCGGCGGATCTCAGACATCATCGGCAAGGCCTCTGAGAGGTCGCTGGTGCTCCTCGACGAGTTGGGGGCGGGAACCGACCCGGCCGAAGGCGCGTCGCTCGGCAGGGCGATCCTGGACGAGTTGGACAGCCTGGGCTCGCTGGCGATGGTCACGACCCACATCGGCGATCTCAAGACCTATGCGCTCACGAATCCTCGGGCCGAGAACGCGGCGGTCGAGTTCGACGTCGAGAGCCTTCAACCGAAGTACCACGTCCACATCGGCGACGTCGGGCAGTCGAACGCGCTCAAGATCGCCCGCCGGTTGAGCCTTCCCGAGCACCTCGTCGCCCGCGCCGAACGCTACCTCGAAGAACAACAGGGCTCGGCCAGGCCCGAGTGGGACCTCGTCGCCAGGATGCGGAAGGACGCCGAGGAAGCCCGGCAGGCGGCCATCGAGGCGCAAGCCGAGGCCGAGCAGTCGCGCGTCGCCCTCGCGCAGCAACTCGAAGCGCTTCAGCGGGAGAGCCGCCGCGAGGAAGAGCTGGTCGAGGCCCGCGCGCGGTTGCAGCCGGGCGACCGCGTGGTCGTCCCCAAGCTGGGATACGACCGTCCCGGCCGAGTCGTGAAGATCGACCCTCGCAAGCGGACCGCCACCGTCGCGATCGGCCACGTCACCTGGAACGTCGCGATCGATGAACTGATCCCGCAGTCGACCCGCACCCCCGAGCCGACGACCCCGGCCCGGGGGGCGCGCGGCAAGACCCCCAGGATCGAAGACTTCGACGACCGCTGAGCGACGAACGCGGCGGCTCTGATCTGGATCGGTTATTTCTTCTTCGGCCCCGCGACGGCCTTGGCGGGCGCCTTGAGGAAGAGGACGCCCAGCGGAGGCAGCTTCAGCGAGATGTGGAACGGCCGGCCGGCGTGCGGCTCGGGGTGGGCCCAGACGCCCCCCTGGTTGCCGACGGTCGCCCCGCCGTAGCAGTCGGCGTCGGTGTTGAGGACCTCCGTGTAGAAGCCCTCGGTCGGCACGCCGACGCGGTAGTTCTCGCGGACCATCGGCGTGAAGTTGGCGACGACCACCATCGCGTCCTCGGAGTCCTTCGCCCGTCGCAGGAACGCGAGCACGCTGTTCTCCCAGTCGTGGAGTTCGAGCCACTCGTAGCCCTGCCAGTCGAAGTCGATCTGGTGCAGCGACGCCTGCTCCTTGTAGAGCGCGTTCAGGTCGGTGACGAGTTGGAAGATCCCCCGGTGGTCGCGCCAGTCGAGGAGGTGCCAGTCGATGCTCTCGTCGTGGTTCCACTCGCGCCACTGGGCGATCTCGTCCCCCATGAACAGGAGCTTCTTGCCGGGGTGGCCGAACATGTAGCCGTAGAGGAGCCGGAGGTTGGCGAACTTCTGCCAGAGGTCGCCGGGCATCTTGTCGAGCAGGGCCCGCTTGCCGTGGACGACCTCGTCGTGCGACATCGGCAGGATGAAGTTCTCGCTGAACGCGTAGATCATGCTGAAGGTCAGCCCGCCGTGCTCGTACTTGCGATAGACCGGGTCCTTGGCGAAATAGCGGAGCGTGTCGTTCATCCAGCCCATGTTCCACTTGAGGCTGAAGCCGAGCCCCCCCAGGTACGTGGG
>CALCIC010000798.1 GCA_937907405.1 uncultured Isosphaeraceae bacterium
CGTCTACCGCGCTTCGAGGCGATGGTGGGCCCGAACCCGCCGCGCGCCGTCGCCGTACAAATCGAACTGAAGGACGCACGACGATGATGATGAACCACGTCGCGGACGACTCGAAGCCCACAGCCGCCTCTCCCTGGCGCGATCTCGCGGGATGGATCGTCCTGGGCTGGGTCCTGGCCTGGTCCGCGATCTATTTCCACTCAGCGGTGTTGCACCGTTTTCCCGGCCTTCTGGACTGGGCTCGACCTGGAAACGGCTGACGGCGAATTCCGAAAAGACTTCGGCCGGCCCCTCAGCCGATGATCTCGCCGACGTCCACCAGATACACCTGGCGACCTCCCTGGTGTGGGGAATCGAACACGACTTTCTTGCCGTCCCGGCTGGCGCAGGGGTGATTGTCGCATCGCCATTCGCCGCGATAAGCGGGGGGTGAGGGAAAGCCCCCCAGGGGAACCCGCCGATCGGTCGGTACGTGGTACAGGTAGGGGTGCTGAAGGCCCTTGGCGTCGGGATAGGTGTCGTTCAGCACCCACTCGTCCCGCGTGCCCGGCACGTACGTGTTGTGGCCGTTCTGAGTCATCACGTCCTTGCCGACGACTTCGACGTGGTCGGTTCGGTCCTCGTAGAGGTAGAACCGATTCCCATGAGACGGGTGCCAGGCCCAGGCGAAAACGTGTCGGGGATCTCTCCAGACGAAGTGCGAGGTGTCGCCGTGGGGATCGAGCACGAAGAGGTCTCCTCCCTCCGGGTTCATCGTAAACGCGCGGGTCTTGAAGCTTCCTCGGCCCGGCGTCCGCCACCGGTGCAGGAAAAACAGCCTCGAGCCGTCGGGATTGCAAAGCAGGTGGTTGAACCAGTGCTTCGAGGCGCCGTCGAACGCGGCGTCGGCCTTGCCGGTGAAAGGGACGTTCGCGGCGTCGGCCAGCGAGACGAGTAGTCGTCGATCGCCGGTTTGCATGTCCATTCGCCAGATCCCGGAGTCCTCGGGCGCGAGCACCGATTCGTCAGGGTCGGGGATTCCTCCGTAGCCGTAGCCGGGTCGGGTGTCGTTCAGCCGGCGGAAATCCGGGGCGTAGCCCCATCGGCCGTCGGGGCTCATACAGTAAAACGGGTGGGGCAAGGTACGCTTCCGGCCGGTCTTGACGTCAAGCACGCAGGTGACGAACCGGCCGTCTCGGCGGTCGTTCCAGGCGACCTCGCTGGAGGCGCCCGGCACCCACTGGAGCATGCAGCCCTGTTGCCAGTTCCAGGCGAACGTCTCGCCGAGCTCGGTCCAGGCGTCGCCTTCGAGCGTGTCGATCATGCCGACGCGAATGGCGTCGTTCGACGTGGGCGATCGGCCTTCAAAGTCCACCTCGTTGGCGAGTACGAAGCGATTCGAGGGATCGAACAGCAACTTGTCGTAGTAGCCTCGCCAGTGAAACTTCGGCCCTCGCGTGATGGCGCGAACGGGAGGTGGATTGCGCGCGACTTGCCCCCGAGCCGCCGTAGCCGCGACGCAACCCGCCGCCGTCGCGCCAAGGAAACCCCGGCGGGTCAGTCCATGAAGCCTGGGCGGTCGAGGCTCTTTCATTGCGAGGCGTCCTCAAGTTCAATCTCGGGGTCGAGGCTGGAAGGATTCTTGCGAAGCGAAACGTCCCAGGCACGCTGCCTCGCCGATGATCTTTGCAATGTTAGCTCCCCGACTCGGCCCGTGCCAATCGCCGCCGAGCCGAATCGCGACGTGGCCAGCCGTCGCCTTCCAGATCCGCATGGTTTCGGGCTTGTAACGCGCGGTTGACGTTTGCGGGCGATCGTCGGAATTCGGCCGATCCGAATCTGCGACGGCCTTGGCAAGCCTCCACACGTGAGAAACAATTGAGGATCGTCGCGATTGCAGACCGCTCGGCGGCGTCCGCTCGTTCGCCGGTCTGATGGATCAGTACGGGAAAGCCAATCGCAGGCCGACGCCGCGATGCCGTGCGTCGTTCCGTCGCCGGGACGACCCGTCGGCATTTCAAAGGAGGTTCTGGTTCGTGGACTCTTCAACCTCGACGACCCGCGCCGGCGCTCCACTTCCTCACTTGTCTGCCGAAGACGAGTTGATGGCCGCGGTGCTGGTCAACAAGGGCTTGCTCTCCAGCGAGCAGTTGACCCGCGCCCGCGAGCACGGCGCCGCGCGTGACGGCGGGCTCAAGCAGTCGATCCTCGAACTCCACTTGATCTCGCCCGAGCGGCTCAATCAACTCGCCTTCGAACGGCTCTCGTTGATGGCCCAGGATCCCCCCGAGAAGCCCATCGAAGCCGCTCCGGCGGCGACCGCCGAGAAAGCCGTCGCGATCGCCCCGAGCTCGCTGGACCGCAACCAGATCCAGCGCGACGTCCGCAAGGAGTTGCAGGAATCGAGCCAGACCATCCCGGTGCCGCAGTTGCTCAGCCGGATCCTCGAGCGCGCCATCGACTGCCGCGCGACCGACATCCATTTCGATTCGATCGACGGCGGCATCCGCGTGCGATACCGGATCGACGGCCAGCTTCAGGACGTCCTGTTCGTCGACGCGGCGACCGCCGCCGCGATCATCAGCCGCGTCAAGGTCATGGCGAGCCTCAACATCGTCGAGCGCCGGCATGCTCAGGACGGACGGATCTCGATCCAGCACCAGAACAAGCCTCGCGATCTTCGAGTGGCGACCTTTCCCACGATCTACGGCGAGAAGATCGTCATCCGGATCCACGAGGTGCTCACCGACGTCGTGGGTTTCGCCCATCTTGGGATGACCCCGCTTCAAGCCGACACCCTCGAACGACTGGTCAGCCAACCCTACGGCGCGGTGTTGGTCGCCGGTCCGGTCGGCGCCGGCAAGACCTCGACGTTGTACAACTGCCTGGAACGAATCAACTCGCCGCTCCGCAACGTGATGACCATCGAGGACCCGATCGAGCATCGGATGCCCGGCGTCAACC
>CALCIC010000799.1 GCA_937907405.1 uncultured Isosphaeraceae bacterium
CGCCGATGCGGAGCCCCCCGGCGCCCAGGTCGACGAGCGCCGACCGCTCGACCCGGCACTCGTTGCAGCCGCGACGGAACCAGATCCCATAAATCCCGATATGTTCGAACCGGCAATCCTTGATCTCGATCTTCCGCGCGCCGTCGACCATGACGACCGCCGGGACGCTCGCGGCCGCCTGGCCGTCGGCGTGCCCCTCCTTCGGCAGATTGTAACGGCTGTGGCGGAAAACCAGCCCCTGGAACGACAGGTTCTCGACGAGCGTCCCCTTGTCGGCGTCCCCCTTGATCTGCAAGAACGAATCGACCATCGGCGCGACGACGCGCGCCTGGTCGATCGTCTCGCCGGGCGTCGGCTTGTACAGGAGCCGCCGATCTTGGCCGATGAACCATTCGCCCGGCTCGTCGAGCGCCGCGCGGACGTTCTCGACGTGGTACCGCTGGTTGGGGCCCCACTGCAAGAACGGCCAGGGCGCCGGGCCGGTCAAGCCGACCAGCCCCGATTGGAAATCGACCGACGCGATCCGATGTCGAGACGCTTCCCACGAGTGATAGACCACGACGTTGGCGTCGTTGAGCTGCGACGGCGTCAAGCCTTGCAGCGGCTTCAGGTCGTCGAGCCGGGCGACGAACGCGGTCCGCTCCTGGTCCTTCGGGCCGCGCTTGAGCATCGTGTGATAGAACGCGTTGGGCGTCCGCGCGCGAGTCGCGCGACGGCCGTTGACGAACAGTTGCTCGACGACGCCGAAGTCGGCGGGGACGGCGGCCGTCCAGACGCCGTCGGCCGTCGCTTGCAGACCCGTGATCACGCGGCCGCCGTCGAAGACCGGCTTCGCGCCGGGCTCGGCCTCATAGACGACCGAGCCGTCGACCGGCTCGAACTCGACCGGCGCGGTCATGGGATACGCGCCGTCGGCGATCCGGACGACGACCGAGCCGAATCGTTTGGGATCGCCGTTCCGCAGCGCCCGAACCCGATCGCGCGCGCCCTGGAGCGAGGCGAGCTTGCCCGATCCGTGATCGTCACCCCCCGGCGCGACGTGCAAAACCAGTTCCGGCGCCGGAGCCGGCTGCGCCCGGGTCATGCTGAACGACGAGGCGACGAACAGCCAGAAGGCGAACGGCGGAAGAGTTCGGCGGGAAAGCATGAGGAGGGGCTCCATCGTGATCGCGGGACGATCGTGAAAACCGATCGCTCATGCGATGATCCCCTCTCTCGCCAGGCGGACCAACCAGCGTCCTCTCTTGGGGCGCCCGTGGACGTTCCATCGATCCAGGACGACGAGCCCCCCGCCGAGCCAACCAGCTTGCGCGGGGCTCGAAACACCAGCCCGACGCGCAAGCGAGGGGATCGCCCGGGGAACCTAGTGGGGACCGTCGCAGTCTTCATCGAGTATTCCCTCGCTCGCGCGTCGGGCTGGTATTCCGATCGCCGTCCGGGAACTCGATTTACCAGCCCGAAGCGCAAGCGAGGGGATCGCCCGAGGAATCTCGCGGGGACCGTCGCAGTCCTCAATGATGATTCCCTCGCTCGCGACTTCTCATCAGTCCAGCCTCGCCCTCCCGGATCAGTCCTCAAGGGGTGAGCGTCTCGAAAGTGGGTGGGAAATCTCGTCCAGCAGAGGCGGTTGAT
>CALCIC010000800.1 GCA_937907405.1 uncultured Isosphaeraceae bacterium
GCAAAACGCCCCGTGAACCGGGTTTAAGATCGTCAAGAAAGCGATGACGGAGTTGTAGACGTGGCCCGAGGGTGAATCGGAGAGGGTTGAAACGCGCGAAGTTCGGGCAGATCCTGACTGGTTTTATTGCGGCAAGACGAGGGGGACGCGGGGAGTAAGGAAAGCGCGCGTCCGAGCATCCTTCCCGCGTGGGTCGATGGCAGGGCTTCGGGTCGGCCTCGGGCTCTCAGTTCTTCTCGATCGGAATCGTGATGACGAGTCCGGCCTGGCGGCTTTTGTTGCTCGACCGCCCCGGCAGATGACACTTCAGGCAATCGGCGCCCAGGGTGACGACGCCGACGTGTCGATAGACGCCGTCTTCGGCCCGCTCATGCTCCTCCTTGCCGGAGACGAGGACCTTGACGGCCTCTTTCTCGAATTCGTTGCGAGGCTTATGGTCGATGTTCATCGCCCTTGTATCGACGGCCAGCCAGTGAAGCTCCACGCCGTCGCGCTCGTCCACCCATTGGAAGACCTGCTTGAAGACGGCCGCGGGGATCGGAAGTCCGTCATCCTCGCGGAAGTAGCGGCTGTGGACGATCTGGAGCGTGTCGTGAATCATCCCGTGCAGCAACTTCGCCCGCTGTCGAGCCTCATCCACTGAAGGCCGCGACGTGATCGCCGCCGCTTTCTCGGACTCGTCCGACATGGTCGCGCCAGAGTTGAAGCTCGCGAACGCGAGCCCGGCGACGATGAGGAACGCGACGTGGGCCGATCTCTTGAACCGAGACATGCGGACCTCCAGATGAATAGGCTTCTCAACGGCGGGCGGGCGGGCGGGCGCCCGAGGCGGCGGCGGTCGCTCGATCAGGATCGAAAGCGACGATCCGGCCGGACCGGCGACCCGGAACGGGGGGGATGGAGGGCGTCTCACGCAACCTCGACGCCGGAGGGAGGACGTCGGAGCCCCGGACGGCTCGATCTCGGGATCGCTCGGCCTTCCCGCGAATGGACGAGGTCAAGCGATCCCACGAACAGCCGCCTGTCGACGCAACGTCTCAATCATGTATAGCAACAAGGGATCGGCGGGGCAATCCGTGCGCGGCCGCGCGTAAGCCGTTGATCGGGGCCCGATCATGCGCTGGTGGCGTTCTCAGCGGCCTGGGCGTCGGTTTCGGCTTCGCCTCCTTCTCGGGCCGGGCTTGGCGGCGGCGCTGTTTCTTGGCTGTGGCCGTTGTGAGTGATGGCGGAGAACTCGGCCCGGACGCGGTCGCGTTCGCGGTCGACCTGGTCGGGGGTGGCGCCAAGCTGCTCCAGGAGGAATTCGGTCATGGCCAGGGCCACCTCCCCCTCGCCGGAGAAGACGCTGTCGGCGCCGGCGGCGCGCAGCTCGGCGACCTCGCGAAGGTAGGTCGAGCGGGCGAGGATGAAGAGGCCCGGGTTGATCTCGCGCGCCAACCGGATCGTCTCCTTGCCGCCGTACATGGTCGAGCTGCTGAGGATGAAGCTGACCGCCTTGTCGAGCCCCGCGTGATTCAGGACGTCGCGGTGCATGGCGTCGCCGTAGAGGGCGCGAACGCCCTCGTCCCCCAGGCGGCGGACGGTGTCCATGTTGAGCTCGATCACCACCGGCTCGATGTGGTTGTCGCGGAGCAGCCGCGCCAGGGTCCGGCCCACCGGCCCGTACCCCACGACGATGGCGCGGTGGCGGCCGGAAGCCTCCGGGTCGTCGAGTTGGTGCTGCGGTTCGTTCTCGACCGGCGCCGCCGACTTGACGAATCGTTTCACCAGCCGCTCGAGGGGATCGACCAGGCGGTAGATGATCGGGTTGAGCGTGATCGTGATGATCGCCGAGGCGATGATCACGTTCGTCGCGTCCTCGTCGATGATCCCCAGGGCCTTGCCCCCCGAGGCCAGGATGAACGAGAACTCGCCGATCTGCGCCAGCACCACGGCGACCGAGACGGCCGCGCGCGCGGGGTACTTCATCATGAGGACGATGATCAGCGCGGCCATCGGCTTGCCGATCAAGATGATCGCCAGGGTGGCCGCGACCAGGACCGGCGACTCCATCAGGGAATGGATGTTGAAGAGCATGCCGACCGAGACGAAGAAGAGGACCGCGAACGCGTCGCGCATCGGTAGGGCCTCGGTCGCGGCCCGGAGGCTGTACTCCGACCGTCCGACCACCATGCCGGCGAGGAACGCCCCGAGCGCCATCGAGACGTCGAACAGCTTGGCCGCCGAGACGGCGATCCCCAGCGCCACCACGAGCACGGTGAGCGTGAACAGCTCGCGTGACCGGGTGGCGGCGACCCTGTCGAGCAGCCAGGGGATGACCCGTTCGCCGACCACGAAGGTCAGCCCGACCATCGCCGCGACCTTGACCACGGCGATCGCCACGGCGGTGGCGACCCCGGTCACCCCCGTCGCGCCGGGTCCGAAGAGCGCCGGCAGCATCACGAGCGCCAGGACCGTGAACAGGTCTTCCACCACGAGCCAGCCGACGGCGATGTGGCCCGACTGGGTGTGCAGATGGCCGTTGTCGGCCAGCACGCGAATCAGGACGACCGTACTGGCCACGGCGATCGACATGCCGAAGACGAACCCGGCCGCCCATCCCCAGCCGTAGGCGTGGCCGACGAACGTCCCCAGGATCGTCGCCACGACGCTCTGGGTGATCGCCCCGGGGACCGCAACCCGACGCACCGCCAGCAGCTCCTTGAGGTGGAACTGAAGCCCGACGCCGAACATCAAGAGGATGACGCCGATCTCGGCGAGCTGGTCCGCCAGGTGCTGATCGGCCGTGAACCCGGGAGGCGTCGGCCCGACGGCGATCCCCGCCAGCAAATAGCCGACGAT
>CALCIC010000801.1 GCA_937907405.1 uncultured Isosphaeraceae bacterium
GCTGGAGGTCGGGCTTGGGGTCGAACAGGTCGACGTGCGACGGCCCGCCGTGCATGAACAGCGAGATCATCGCCGTCGCCTTGGGGGCGAAGTGCGGCTTCCTCGCGTCGAGATTCAGCGGCAGGTTCTCCGCCAACGTGTTGCCGGGGTTGGCCAGCAGACCGTCCTCAAGCAACAGATGGGCCAGGGCCGCGCCGCCGACGCCGAAGGCGGTGCGCGTCAGGAACGACCGTCGGGTCGCGTAACGTTCGTCAATCCACATAGAGGAACTCGTTGGAATTGAGGAGTTGCTGACACAGGTGCGCCAGCACAGTTAGATCCCGGTCGCCCTTGGCGTTCTCGCGGTCGAGCGACGCCCGCTGGTCGGCGGCGAACGCGCGAGCCCAAGCCATCTCTTCATCGCTGATCGGCCGGTCGAGGATCAGCCGCCATGCGTAGGCGGTCCGCCGCTCCAGGACCGGCCGGGAGGCGTCGTAAAAGTCGGCGGGCGTCTCGGTCTGGAGCCTCCCGGCGATCTTCGCCGCGTGATTCACGACGAAGTCGCCGTTCATGAGCATCAGCGACTGCGGCGCCGACGTGCTGTCGACCCTGCGGTCGCAGTTGACGCTCATCACCGGCGCGTCGAACGCCGAGAGGAACGACACCGGGCGGCTCCGCCGCACCTGAAGATAGACGCTCCGCCGCGGCGGACCGTCGCCCGGCGACACCTGCCCGACCGCGTCCTCGGCCACCGCGACCGACGGCCCGTGGAGCCGGCCGTCGAGCCCGCCGCTCACCGCCAGGATCGCGTCGCGCAACGATTCGGCGTCGAGCCGGCGCACCGGATAGCGGCCCAGCAGCCGATTCTCGGAGTCGACCCCGTCCTTCGCCGGATCGCGCCGCGACGATTGCCGATAAACGCTCGAATTCATGATCAACCGATGCAGCGCCTTGAGGCTCCAGCCCGACTCGACCAACTCGACGGCCAGCCAGTCGAGCAGGGCGGGGTGGCTCGGCGGGTTGCTCAGGGCCCCGAAGTCCCCCGGCGTGTCGACCAGCCCCAGGCCGAAATGGTGCGACCAGACGCGGTTGACCAGCACCCGACCAACCAGAGGATGCGACCCGCTGGTCAGGTGGCGGGCGAAGGCCAGGCGACGGCCCGTGCTGGGCGCCTTGGGGTCGGCGTCGGCGATCTCGAACCGCTCCCCCTCGGGCGAGGCGATCGTCAGGCCCCCCGGGCCGACCCCCTTGGTCGGTTGAAGGTAATCGCCGCGATGAAAGACGTGAGTCTCGGGCCGGACGCCGGCCGTCTCGTCAAGCACGCTGACGAAGTCCTCGACCGGCTTCTCCGCGCGTTTGGCGGCGACCTTCTCCTCTTCCTTCTTCAGCTCGTCGACCGCCTTTTGGTTGTACTGGTAGAGCACGCCGGCCGTGATCAGGAGCTTGGGATTGTGGGCGAGCAGGGTCCTTTGCGCGTCGGTCCGCTTGGCCTCCGGCGCGTCGAGGGCCGCCTTGAGTTCGCTCCGCAGCGGCTCGGCGAACTTCATCAGTTCGACGTCGACGGCCGCCGCGATCAGCACGCTCCGCTTGGCCTCGATCTCCTTCTGGATCGCCTGGGCCTCGGCCTCCAGCGCGGCGGCGCGCGCGCGATCGGCGTCGGACTGGAGCGAGACCAGCCGCTGACCGGGCCTTCGCCAGTGCGACGGGTCGAGCGCCGGCTCGAACACGGCTCGGAGGCGGAAATAGTCCTCCTGGGGGATCGGGTCGTAGCGGTGGTCGTGGCACTGGGCGCAGCCGACGCTCAGGCCGAGGAACGTCGAGCCGACCACCTTGAGTGCGTCGGCGATCATCTGGTTCGCCTCGAGCGGAACGTCGCCGCCGCTCGCGGTGCCGTCGGCGACCATCCGGAGGAAGCCGGTCGCCGCCAACGCGTCGACCTGCTCGGGCGTCAGGTCCTTCCAGGGCCGGGGGACCAGCTCGTCGCCGGCGAGCTGCTCGACGATGAACCGGTCGAGCGGCTTGTCGGCGTTGAGCGAACGAATCACGTAATCGCGATATTTATACGCGTAGGGCCGGACCGTGTCGGCCGCGCCGTCCCCCTCGGAATCGGCGTAGCCGGCGACGTCGAGCCAGTGCCGCCCCCAACGCTCGCCGTACCGGGGGCTGGCGAGCAAGCGGTCGATCAAACGTTCGTAGGCGTCTTCACGCGGATCGGCCAGGAAGCGTTCGATCTCCTCATGAGTCGGCGGCAGGCCGGTCAGGTCGACGGTGGCGCGGCGGATCAAGGTCCGCCGGTCGGCCTCGGGGGCGAAGCCCAGGCCCCGTTCGCGGAGCCTGGCCAACACGAACCCGTCGATCGCCGTCCGCGCGCCGTCGCCGCTCGCAAAGCTCGGCGGAGCGGGCTTGCGGATCGGCTGGAACGCCCAGTACGCGCGATCCTCGTCCGTCACGCCGATCCCCGGGGAAAGGCTCTCGGGTTCGTCGCGAAGCGTCGCCGCGCCGCCTTCGATCCAGCGCTCGATGACGGCGATCTGGTCGGGAGGCAGCTTTTTATCGCCCGGGGGCATCTCGCCGTCGTGCAGTCGCATGATCAGATAGCTTGCGTCGGCGTCCCCCGGCACGATCGCCGGCCCGCTGTCCCCCCCCTTTTCGGCAAACCGCTTAAGCCGAAGGTCGAGCTTCCCCTTGACCGCCTCGCCGCCGTGGCAATCGAGGCAGTAGGCCTTGAAAATCGGCCGCACGTCCTTCTCGAACGTGAGCGGATCTTCTCCCCGCGCCCGAGGGCTTGCCGACGCGACCGCGACCGCCAACGCCCCGAGGACCAACACCCTACGGACCTGACCCATGTCCGCTGAACTCCCCTGAACCACCACCGCCCCCGCCTCGCACGCCGCGCGGCAGGGAGCCTATTGTTTAATCATTGTTACACGAGTCGACAAAAGCAACCCGAGATCGTCCGCTAACCGGTTGCCGCAGCGTTGGGGAATCGCTAAGATGATCCTCGTTGGATGGCCGACCGTCATCGTTCGCGGGCGTAATTCAGTGGTAGAATGCCAGCTTCCCAAGCTGGACGTCAGGAGTTCGAATCTCCTCGCCCGCTCTTAAGCCTCGCCTCTCCGGCGAGGCTTTTTCGTTGGTGGGGAAAGGACTTGCGACGATCCCATCGACGGCGGCCGATTCCTCGCCGATGGTGGACGTCTTGTCAGTTTTTGCCCGCGATTTGCTCGCTTTGCCGCCGTTTGGTGCAACCGTTGGTGCAACAGGATTCACGCCGTAAGTCCCTGTGGCGACATGCTCGACTCGCTCTTTTTCCGCGTTCGGATCGGCTTCCAGGTGCAACAGGGGGAGCGAATCGAGCGCGCCGGCCACGTCCAAGAGTCTTGGATCGGTGTAGATGTTGGCGGTGAGCTTGGGGTCGGAGTGCCGCATGGCGGCTTGCGCCGTCCTCAACGAGACGCCTCCCTTGCTCAAGAGCGTGCCGAACGTCGTGCGGAGTGCATGCACGTCGAGCGTGCGGCCCCGGTCGTCGATCTTGGGGATGCCGGCGGCTTCGAGGTCGCGGTTGAAGGTCCGTAGCAGGTTGCTCGGCACGTTGAACAGGAGGGTCGAGCCGTCGAGCCGGTCGGGCTTGTCGTCGAGCCAGGCCCGTAGGTCGTCGCGGATCGGCACCGCGTTGCCTTCGCGGTTCTTCGCGTCCGCCGCGTCGAGTTCGATGAACGCCGTCCGGCCGTCGAGTTTCAGTTGAGGACTTGTGCGGTTTTGCCGCCCGCTACGCGGCCGGCGCGAGGGCGGCGTAGAGGATTTCACGGGTTCATCCGGCTGAAGCGCGCGCCGGGGGTTGAAATAGGCGGACATGCTGAT
>CALCIC010000802.1 GCA_937907405.1 uncultured Isosphaeraceae bacterium
CCGCGTTCCGGGGCTTCAGAACGATCTCGACGGGCTTGGTCGACCGCGCGGAGGCGGGGTCGCCGGCCGCCGTTCGCGAGGTCTTCGCCTTGGTCGTCAGCTCGGGAGGACGCGGCGGGGCGAACGTGAACGTATCGCACCCGGCCGCGACGAGACCGACCGCCATGACCAACGACCAACCCTGAAGCCGGGCCGCGCCGCCCCCGAACCAGGGCCGAGGGGGGTGTTCACTCTGATCAAAGCTGAGCCGAGTCATGAAGTCCTCCGACGAGAATTCGAACGCGCGATCAATAACGAATGAGAGCCTGGAGCGGTCCACGCCGGTCTTGCGCGCGGGGCGGGCGCCTCGCCCTCCCGGATTCCTCCGCGACCCGTGCGCAACCCATCAGCGAACCGTTCTAGTCTACTCGAAATCGACGGCGCGGCGAGACGACCGCGACGAGGAAACGGCGAAACGGCTCAACCGCGCTTCTTGCCGGCCCGAGCCTTGGCCTTCGCCTTGGCCCGGGCGCTTTGCCCCTGGGGGCTGGGGGCGGGCCGGGCCGGGCCGCCCCCCCGGGCCGCCCGAAGCTGCTGGATCTTGTCGCGGAGCGCGGCGGCGCGCTCGAACTCCAGCTTCTCGGCGGCGTCGAGCATCTCGGCTTCCAGGGCGTCGAGGTATTCCTCGGTGGCGTCGGTCGCCTCGTCGCGGCCCACCGCCTCGCGGGCGACGGCCCGCGCCTGGATCTCCTCCTCGATCCCCCGGCGGATCGCCTTGACCACCGATTCCGGGGTGATCCCGTGCTCGGCGTTGTACGCCGTCTGGAGCGCCCGGCGGCGTTCGGTCTCCTCGATCGCGCGCTTCATCGATTCGGTGATCTTGTCGGCGTAGAGCACGACCTCGGCGTTGATGTGCCGGGCCGACCGGCCGATCGTCTGGATCAGCGAGGTCTCGCTGCGGAGGAAGCCTTCCTTGTCGGCGTCGAGGATGCAGACCATCGAAACTTCGGGAAGGTCCAGGCCCTCGCGCAGCAGGTTCACCCCGACCAGCACGTCGAACGCCCCCTCGCGCAGCTCGCGGAGGATCGTCATCCGCTCGATCGCGTCGAGCTCCGAGTGCAGCCACTTGCACCGCAAGCCCTGCTCCTTGAGGTAGCGGGTGAGGTCTTCGGCGAGCCGCTTGGTGAGGGTGGTCACCAGCACCCGCTCGTTCTTCGCGGCCCGCGTCTTGGCCTCTTCCAGGAGCGCCGGGACCTGGCCCCGGGCGGGCTCGACCCGGACGACGGGGTCGATCAGGCCGGTGGGGCGGATGACCTGCTCGACGACCTCGCCGCCGGAGGCCGCGACCTCGTAGTCGGCGGGCGTGGCCGAGACGAACAGCCGGCGGAATTGCTTGGCCTCCCACTCGTCGAGCCGCAGCGGCCGGTTGTCCAGCGCGCTGGGGAGTCGGAAGCCGTGGTCGACCAGGGTCAGCTTGCGGCTGTGGTCGCCGGCGAACATCCCCCGGATCTGCGGCAGCGACACGTGCGACTCGTCGAGGATCAGCAGGCTGTCGGCCGGAAAGAAGTCGAGCAGCGTGTTGGGCGTCTCGCCGGCCTTGCGGCCCGATAAATGCCGCGAGTAGTTCTCGATCCCCGAGCAGTAGCCGACCTCCAGGAGCATCTCCATGTCGTACCGGGTTCGCGCCGCCAGCCGCTGGGCTTCCAGCAGCTTGCCCTGCTCCTTGAGGGTTTGCAACCGCTCCTCCAGCTCGCCGCCGATCGCCTCGACGGCCCCCTGTATCCGTTCCTCGGGGAGCACGAAATGCTTGGCCGGGTAGACGTAAAGGTCCTTGTGGGTCTCCACGACCGCGCCGGTGAGACTGTCGATGGTCGCCAGCCGCTCGACCTCGTCGCCGAACAGCTCGATCCGGTAGCCGAACTCCTCGTAAGCCGGCCAGAGCTCGATCACGTCGCCTCGGACGCGGAACTTGCCGCGCTCGAACGAGACGTCGTTGCGGTCGTACTGGATGTCCACGAACCGAAGCAGCAGCTCGTCGCGGTCGACGACGTCGCCGACCTGCAACCGGACCATCATCTTGCGGTAGTCGTCGGGCGAGCCCAAACCGTAGATGCACGACACGCTGGCGACCACCACCACGTCGTTTCGGCTCACCAGCGCGCTGGTCGAGGCCAGCCGGAGCCGCTCGATCTCCTCGTTGATCGAGGCGTCCTTCTCTATGTAGATGTCGCGCTGGGGGATGTAGGCTTCGGGCTGATAGTAGTCGTAGTAGCTGACGAAGTAGCGGACCGCGTTATGCGGAAAGAACTCCTTGAACTCCGCGTAGAGCTGCGCCGCCAACGTCTTGTTGTGCGACATCACCAGCGCCGGCTTGCCGTACTGGGCGATCACGTTGGCCATCGTGAACGTCTTGCCAGAGCCCGTGACGCCCATGAGCGTCTGGCTGCCGCGGCCGTCGGCCAGGCCCTGGACCAACTTCTCGATCGCCTGGGGCTGGTCGCCGGCCGGCTGGTAGGGGCTGACAAGCTGAAAATCGCTCATCGTATCTTGATCTCGCGTCGCCTC
>CALCIC010000803.1 GCA_937907405.1 uncultured Isosphaeraceae bacterium
TGCCCATGGGCGACGCGTTCGACCGCCTCCCCCTGCGGCTGACGAGCCGCCTGGGGAATCTCGCCGACGCCTGGATGAACGGCGGCGACCCGGAGCTCGATGATCGGCTTCCTCAGCTTCGCGCCAATCTGGGCAGGCGTCTCAGCAGCAGCGGCGCCGCCGGCAAACTCGTTCTGTACGTGGGCGCGGAGACGGCTCCTGCTCTAGCGAGGATCGTCATCCCGCCGAAGCCGTCCTCCCCCGCGACCGACGTCGACTTCGAAGTCAAGGTGACGAGGGAGATCACGCGGCGGCTCGTGGCGCCCCTCTGGGGGGATCGCGGCGCGGCCGAGGCGTTCTCCGACCAGGACGCGAGGAAGAAGGACGAGGCGAAGACCATGCCGGCGAGTCGCTCGTCGGACTCCCTCGCCCTGGATGCGGAAACCTACCTCGCGTTGGCGTTGGCGCGCTACCTCAACGGTCATCTCGAGCTCTTCTGGGTCCGCGTCACGGCGCTCACGGTGTCGACGCTTTTGCTCGTGGCGGCCGTGAACTGCTACCCGTTCCAGCCCGCGGGAACGCTATTCCAGTGGACGATGAGCCTCGTCGTCGTCGCCGTGACGGTGCTGATCCGCTCGCTCGTCGGGTTCCACCGCAACGGATTGATCTCGCGCGTGAACAAGCTTTCTCCGGAACGCTCGCTCTGGAACCTCGACTTCCTCGGCAAGTTCATCGCCTACGTCGGTCCGGTCATCGCCCTGTTCGCCGCGCTGTCGGTCAGCATGTCCGACCTGATGCGACTCGTGCTCGGTCCCTTGTTGCGCTAGGCGCGTTGAATCATGTCCGCGCACCATCGCTGGAGGCTTCCATGTCCGAGTCAAAGTCCGAGTCAAACTGTCTTTGCATCAGCGACTTCTTGGCCCAGACACTTAGGCCTGGCGGCCCCACTGTCGAGGCGGCCGTCGGCGACCTGCGGGATCGACTCAAGGACAGGGAGTTCAGCGACGTCGTCGACGACGAGGGGCATCAATACGTCGATCTCGTTCTGCAAGGAGGCGGGGTCCTGGGCGTCGCGCTGGTGGGCTACGTCTATGCGCTGGAACAGGTCGGAATCCGATTTCTCGGGATCGCGGGGGCGTCAGCCGGGGCGATCAACGCCTTGCTCATCGCCGCCCTGGGATTTCCTTCGCAAGCCAAGAGCGAAAAGTTGCTGGAGCGCCTCACTCTCTTGAACGCCGTCGACTTTCTGGACGGCGACTGGGCCGCGAAGAGCCTGTCCGCCGCGTACTTGCGCGGCGAGGGCGCCCTCTCGATCGCGCCTCGGATCATCTTGAGTATTCGACGCCTGTTCAGCAATTTCGGCCTTCATCCCGGCCAAAAGTTCGAAACCTGGTTGGACGACGTCCTCGAAGACGAAAAAGTCGAGACCTACGCGGAACTGAAGGCGAGGATGAGCGTTCGTCCCAACGGCTTGAGGCTGAGATGGGAACCAAACGACGAGGAAGCGAATCGATTCAACAGCCGCTTCCCCGGACGTCTGGCAATCGTCGCCGTGGACGCTTCCACCCAGACGAAGTTCGTGTTTCCCGAGATGGCTGAGCTGATTACGGACGACGCGGATGATGCTTTACTGTCGACCTTCGTACGGGCTTCGATGTCGATTCCTTATGTGTTCGAGCCGAAGCGCATGGAGTGTGGACGATCGACCGACGACCGGATGAGGAGGTGGAAAGAGTACGGCTATGAGGCGGAACTTCCCAAGGACCACCTGTTCGTCGATGGAGGGGTCGTCTCGAACTTCCCCATCGGCATCTTCCATGCGACGGAGGTCGTGCCGTTCGCGCCGACCTTCGGCGTTCGCCTGGGAGTGGAACGTCAGGCCTCGGACGTGTCTTCGGTCGGGAAGTTCTCGATGGCATGGATCGACTCCGCCAGGCAGGCGCTCGATCTGGACTTTCTCAGCAACAATCCAGATTACAAGCACCTGATCGGTACGATCGACGTCAAGGGGTTCAACTGGCTGGACTTCAATCTCGACCGCGAGCAGAAGCTCCAACTCTTCGCGCGAGGCGTGGAGGCGGCGATCGACTTCCTCGCGGGACCAAGCTCGGGGGACGACGGCTCGAACCAACGGAAGGGTTTCGACTGGCAGGCTTACAAGGCTCTTCGCGAAAAGCTGGCCGAAGCCGCCTTGAAGTCCAGGGCAATGCGGCACCCCGGTTCCGTCCCCGTCAATCCGCCTCTCGGCGCGCTCCCCAACACGTCGAAGCAGTCTCCTCCAAACCCAAGCCCTCACGATGGGAGACGAACCGGCGAGCGCGCCGAGCGATCGAGCGCGACGTGACCGACTCTCGGTCCAGCCTTCGGCTCATTCTCCGACGTGCGGGCTTCGGCCGTCGTCAGACCTTGCGGCGGGGGGCCGGCGGGCCGATGATGGAGGGGTCGGCAAGTCGTCTGGGTGCTCCATCGTTCCGGCGGTTCGTCGCGGGAGAGGCGCTTTGGATCGAGCGGCGAAGTATGCGGCCTCGTCTCAGGTCGTTCTGGCGGTCCTCGGCGTCGTCGCCGCGCTGTATTGGTTCAGGACGATCCTGGCGCCGATCGCGTTCGCGCTGATGCTGGCCTGCATCCTGTCGCCGGTGGCGAACTTCTTCCGGCGGCGGTTCCCGCTCGGGCCGGTCGGCGTCCTGGGCTTCTTCTTGCTGCTGCTTTTGGGGGCGATCTACGTCGCCAGCCTCGCGGCCGAGAGCCTGGTCCACGCCGCCAACACGCTGCCGACCGACATCGAGCGGCTCGCCGGCCAGATCAGCGCCCGGATCACCGACCTGATCCGCGACCAGCCCCAGCTTCGGATGATCCTCCCGGAGCCCGGCACCATCGACCGCCTGGGCGACACCAACCGCGCCCTCCTGATCGACAAGCTGAGCCTGGGGCTGACCGACTTCACCACCTGGGTCGTCCAGGGGTTCATCGTCCTGGTCCTGGCCGTCTTCCTGCTGATCGAGAGCGACATGCTCACCGGCAAGGTCCTGCGGTTCTTCGCCCGGACCCCCGAATCGGCCCGGAGCGCCCGGTTGATCCTCGACCAGGTGACCCGCAAGATCCGCGCCTACCTGATCGCCCGGACCCTGATCAACCTGGGGCTGGGCCTGGTGGTGGCCTTCGGCCTCTGGGTGATGGGGGTGAATTTCCCGCTGGCGCTGGGGTTGTTCGCGGCGGTGACCAACTTCATCCCCTACATCGGCCAGCTCGCCGGCGGCGCGCTGCCGACCCTGATCGCGCTGGGGCAGTCGGGCTCGCTCGGCGACGGCCTGCTGGTCGCCGCCATGTACCTGGCCGTCCTGGGGGTCGAGGGCTACGTCGTCACGCCGATGGTCATGGGCAAGTCGCTCGACCTCAACGGCACCACCGTCCTGATCGCCTGCCTCTTCTGGGCCTACCTCTGGGGGATACCCGGCCTGATCCTGGCCATGCCCATCACCGCCAGCCTCAAGCTCGTCTGCCAGACCATCCCCGACCTCAACCGATGGGCCGAATTGATGAGCGTCGACTGGCAGTCCCCCTTCGCCGTCGACTCCCTCCAGAAAAGCGAATCCGCCACCGCCGCCTGACCCCTTTTCCGCGCCCCGCGTCCACGCGCGGCGGGGGCCGATCAGGCGGCGGCTTCGTTGGGGGCGTCGCCGCCGTTTTTGAGGGCTTCCCATTCTTCCCAGTTGAAGAGGACCTCGCGGGCGGAGCCGCTCTTGAATTCGCCGACGATGCCGTCCTCGGCCATGAAGTCGATCAGCCGAGAAGCCCGGCCGTAGCCGATTCCCAGGGCCCGCTGAAGCAGCGAGCACGACCCCCGGCCCTCGCGGATCACGATCTCGATGGCGGGCTCGTAGAGGTCGTCGCGCTCCTTGAGCGCGGCGGCGCGGTCCTTGCCGGAGGGGCCGCCGCCGACCTTCAGTTGCATCATCTCGCGGCTGTATTCGGCCGGGTACTGGGCCAGGTACTCGGTCACCCGGCCGAGTTCGGCGTCGGAAACGTAAGTCCCTTGCGCCCGGACCAGTTGCGAGGTGCCTGGGACGAGGAAGAGCATGTCGCCGTTGCCCAGCAGCTTGTCGGCGCCCATCTCGTCGAGGACGACGCGGGAGTCGCTCCGGCTGGCGACCTGGAAGGCGATCCGGGCGGGCATGTTCCCCTTGATCAGGCCGGTGACGACGTCGACGACCGGCTTCTGGGTGGCGAGGATCAGGTGCATGCCGACGGCCCGCGACTTCTGGGCCAGGCGGACGATGTGCTGCTCGGCCTCCTTGCCGGCGGTCATCATCAGCTCGGCCAGCTCGTCGACCACGATCACGATGTACGGCATGTGGGTGGGGATTCGCTTGGCTTCCTCGTCGTCCTCGGGGGCCATTCGGTGCATGACCTCGTCGGGCCCCAGGTTGTTGTAGGTGGAGATGTTGCGGACCCCGGCGCGGGCCAGCAGGTTGTACCGCTCGTCCATCTTGTCGCAGGCCCAGGAGAGGATCGACTCGGCCTTCTTCATGTCCGTGACCACCGGGTGCATCAGGTGGGGGACCTTCTTGAACTGCGACAGCTCGACGACCTTGGGGTCGATCATGATCAGCTTGACCTCGTCGGGCCGGCGGGTCATGAGGATCGAGAGGATCATTGAGTTGAGGCAGACCGACTTGCCGGTGCCGGTCCGGCCGGCGATCAGCAGGTGGGGCATGTCGGCCATGTCGAAGACCATGGGGGCGCCCTTGACGTCCTTGCCCAGGAACAGGGGGATTCGGCACTTGAGGCTCTGGGCCGCCACCCCTTCGACCACGTCGCTGAGCCGGACCATCGACCGCCGCTCGTTGGGGACCTCGATGCCGACGGTCGTCCTGCCGGGGATCGGCGCGACGATCCGGACGTTCTGCACGGCCAGCGCGATCGCCAGGTCGTCGGCCAGGTTCGCCACCCGGGCGACCCGCAGCCCGGCCTCGAGCTCGATCTCGAACTGGGTGATGACCGGCCCGGTGTCGATCTGGACCACCCGCACCTGATAGCCGAAGTCGAGCAGGGTCCGCTCCAGCAGCATCGCCCGGGCCTGAATCTGGGCCTCGTGGTCCTGGACCGGGACCGGCGTCGGGGGCTCCAGCAGCTCGAACGGCGGGAGCTGGAACGGCGAGTCGGGGTCAACCGCCGGGAACGCCGGGGCCGAGGCCGCCGTCCGCGCCAACCCGGTGCCGGCCTCGGCCGCGGGGCGCGAGGGGATGGGGCCGCGCTGGACCGGGGGGCCGGGGCGGGGCGCGACCTCGGTGATCGCCGCCGACCGCCCCAACGCCTGACGGCGGGGCTGCCCGTGCGAGGCGTCGGCGAGCGCCGGCGCGGCCTGCCATTCGGCGGCGCCGAGATAGCCGGCGAGCGGGCCCGCTGGAGCAGGGGCCGAGCCGGCTCGACGGCGGCCGAACAGTCCCCGGAACAGCCTCGCGAGTTCATGAGCGGGGGTCGAGACCAGGACGTCCTGGCAGAGCGCGACGCCGAACAACCCGGCCGCGAACAGGATCAAGAGCATCCCGGCGGTGCCGAACTGACTCTCCAGCGCGGTGACGGCCAGCGCGCCGGCGTATCCCCCGGAGCCGACGGGGGGGCTGGGCCGCAGCCCCGGGGCGAACTTGTCGATCAGCGCCGAGGCGACCACGACGACCAGCCCGAACCCCGACGCCGCGCCGACGCGGTCGGCGATCCGGCGGCGGCCGACGATCAGCAGGTTGACCGACGCCATCGCCAGCAGGACGAGCCACGACCCCCAGCCGAAGACCTGCTGCGAGGCGTTCGCCAGGCTGGCTCCGACCGGCCCGCAAAGGTTCGCCGGCGCGACCGGGCCGCCGGCCTCGCGAGCGTCGGCCGGATCGTACCCGTACAGACTGAGCGCCAGAAAGAGGTTGAGGATCAGGAACGCGAGGGCGGGGGCCGAGCGGAAGAGTCGCTGTCGAAGCTGCATGAGTCCCCCCGGGGCGCGGTGTTCTCCGGGAAGGCGAGGCGGCCGCCGCGCCCTCCTGGATCAGTGATCGGCCGGGGGACGAGGCCGCCTTGCGGAGAGAATGGACCCGTCCGTGGGTCCACGCTCCGTCCTTGATCATTCCGAGGACTGGGTAAGATCGACGGTGCCGCCGTCGACCTCGAAGTCCTCGGTTGGTTCGTTGGTCTGGAGCTTGCCGGAGAGGTCGAGGTAGATCTTGTCCTGCATGATCTCCTGGATCACCATCGTGATCTTGTCGAGGCCGCGGCCGTCGACCAGGGGCCGGGCGCCCTGATTGAGCGCGATCATCCGCTTCTGGATCAGGGTGGAGAGCTTGAACCGGCCGCCGACCTTGTTGACGATTTGTTCTTCCTTCAGTTCTTCGATCATGATCGGTTCAACCTCCACAATGGTGCGCTTCGAGCGTCGCGGCCAGCTCGTCGACGCAGGTTTCCAGGTCGTCGTTCACCAGATTGACGTCGTAGTCGCGAGCGATTTCGATCTCGCGGCGGGCGTTGTTCAGGCGACGGGCGATGGTCGCCTCGTCGTCGGTCCCCCGGGCCCGGAGCCGGCGTTCGAGGACGTCGGCC
The DNA here is from genome assembly GCA_937907405.1 of uncultured Isosphaeraceae bacterium. Lineage (GTDB taxonomy): Bacteria > Planctomycetota > Planctomycetia > Isosphaerales > Isosphaeraceae > Paludisphaera. Next base: position 6,562 of record CALCIC010000803.1, read on the forward strand.
GACGGCGTCCGGATGAAGATCAGGAGGGCGTTGGGCACCTTCTCGCGGACCTGCAACCCTCCCTGGACGTCGATCACCAGGACGATGCAGACCCCCTTGGCGAGCGCCTGACGGACCGGCTCGGCGGGGGTCCCGTAGCAAAAGCCGTGGACCTCGGCCGATTCCAGGAGGTCGCCCCGCAGTCCCTCGAAGGCGTCGGGGTCGAGGAAATAGTAGTCCTCGCCGTGGGTCTCGCCGGGTCGGGGGGGGCGGGTCGTCGCCGAGACCGACCTGCGGACGCCAGGGCCGGCCTTCTCCAGCAATCGTCGCACCAGGGTGCTCTTGCCCGACCCCGAGGCGCCCGAAAGCACCACGAGCCGTCCCGGCAACGCCGTCCAATCGACTTCGACCACCCGTCTGGTTCTCCTGTGCGTAAAGCAAATATCCGTTGAAAGCAGGTAAATCTCACCACGGAGGACACGGGGGACACGGAGGAAAAGAGGGGAGAGAAGAGAGGGGAAAAGAGAAAGGAAGAATTAAGGATTTTTGATTGGCCTCTCTCCTCAATCCTCACTCTTACACTCCCTCTTTTCTCTTCTCTCTTGTTTCTTCTCCCTCCTCCGCGTCCCCCGTGTCCT
>CALCIC010000804.1 GCA_937907405.1 uncultured Isosphaeraceae bacterium
GACAGCCCCTCCCGGCGCCCTGAGCCGATCGCCGGAAACTTTTCAGAAGAACCCGAAGGCATATGATTCGATACGCCTCTCCACGCGTGCCCACGTACGGACTGTAGCCCTCCCGCCCACATTCGTCGTGAACGGCGAAGCCGACAGCTCCGCGGGAGCAAGCTCTCGCCTTAGGTCAAGCTTCTGGAGATCGGGCCGGGCTCGCCATTCGGGGTGGATGAACGGCAGGTCGATCCAGGCACCTTGTATCGGCCGCCCGGTGACTTCATCTACGACTACTATATCGAGCGGGATGATGTGCCTTGCACCGATGGGGACCGCCGCCAGCCTCTGGTGGACCGTCCGCACGAAGAGCCCGCTCGCGACCGAGACCACCACCGGAATCATCATCATCGCCCGCACCGAGAAGCGGAATAAGCGACGGGAAGGTCTTGGACGAGGAACTGGTTCGTCAGAGGACATCTTCGATGATCCCTCCAGTAGGCTACCTGGTGGGCGACGTTGGAATCCGCATGCTCATGATAGCGTCGGCCCGGCGATATCGCCCACGGCGATATCGCCCACAACCTCGCGGAGCAAATCCGCCGACAGCAGGTCGCCGTACCGCTTCTCGATATTGTCGATCGGATCAACGCGTGGTCGGGTGGCCATGCACTTCAGATGGGTCAGCTGGAGTGTTTGGGCAGGATTAAAGTGAGGTGAAGAAGCAAGACCGATCTCCCAGAATCCGCAATTTGCCCATTTGAAGAATTTGCCCATCTGAAGTGCTTGGCCAACGCACCATCGGCCAACGCACCACCCGTGGCCAACGCACCACCAACGCACCACCCGTGGCCAACGCACCACCCGAGTCAGTCGGCTTTCCCAACGCTCGCCCCGGGGGAACATGTATCGTCCCGGTTGCAGCGGCCCGAGCAGCGAGTCCGCTGCAACCGCGGTTAGGCCATCAAAGTTGGTTCAACAGCCGATCATACTCCGCGTGCGAGCCAATCCAGAACCAGAAGATGTTGTTGCCCTCCCGAACTCCCACCGCCCTGTAGTGTAACCCGACGCGGGCCGAGAAGATCGGACGGACAAGATGAACCTGCCGGAATCGCAGGCTCGGGTGATGTGGATTTTGCTGGAACAGCGCATAGGCTTGTCGAGCCTGCTGGCGAACCTGCTCAGGCAACGCCCGGTACAGGATCAGGAACTCCGGCAGGAGGAACGAGTTCATAGTTTATCAAGGTCGAGCGGCCTCGCCCGTCCCGCCTTCACCTCAGCCAGTGCCTGGTCTGCCATGCGGGAAAGGAGATCGGCTGACTCCGGCCGGGCGAACAGCTCATCCCATCGCCGGTCGGATTCAATCTCCTGGAGCATGATCGAAGCCAGTGCTTCCTGCTCGGGTTCGGGAAGCTGCCTGGCCTTCAGGATGGCCTGCTCCATCAGTTGGGACATACCTCACCCCTTCTTCCTCTCGGATCGAACTCGCTTCCACCCAGCATAACCAGCCAGGCCAACCAAGCCCAGGGGAGGAAGGGGGGGCGGGGAGGAAAGGGGGCAGGGCAAGGTTAGCCTCGATCTTCGCTCCGTCCCCTTTCCTCCGCCCGCCAGGGCACGTGGGGCGCTCATCAGTTACGTTGCGGTACGCTCGTTTGTCCGCATAATACTGGAAACTGCCGAATTTACAGCAGCCCAGTGAGGGGATGCAACAGGGCGCTGGTGATGTCAAGAGTTTCGCGAGGAGGATCACGGACATGTCCAGGCTCCTCGATCAGGTCTGCGGGGCGACTCGCCGCTTGAAAGGTGAAATTCAGCGTCACGTCATGTTTCATCCTGGAAAAACTGAATCGACGCCAGGTTTCCGAGCGCATTTCGCACTTTGGCCACATGCGCTCTCCTAACAAGTCGCTCGACTTGTGATCGAGGTTTTCCAACAGCGCGGCCCCGGGCCATTTCGCGAATCGCCCGCGCCCGGTAAAAAGGAGACAGTGCGCCGCCCCGCCCGTCGGCTGTCCGATTTCGTCCCCGCGTCTCAAGGAATCGCGAGTTATGAGTTCGAACGTCAAGAGCCCCTGGATCGGCCGGCTGCCGAAAATTGGAATTCGTCCCGTGATCGACGGTCGCCGGCGCGGGGTTCGCGAATCGCTCGAAGACCAGGTTTCGGCCATGGCCCAGAACGCGGCCGAGTTCCTGACCGGCAATCTCCGACACCCGACCGGCGAGCCGGTGCAATGCGTGATCGCCGACGGCTGCATCGGCGGCGTCGCCGAGGCAGCCGCGTGCGCCGACAAGTTCGCCCGCGAGGGGGTGGGGGTCTCGTTGACGGTCACCCCCTGCTGGTGCTACGGCAGCGAGACGATGGACATGGACCCGCTGACCCCCAAGGCCGTCTGGGGGTTCAACGGCACCGAGCGCCCCGGCGCGGTTTATCTGGCGGCCGTCCTGGCCGCGCATAACCAGAAAGGGCTGCCGGCGTTCGGCATCTACGGGCGCGACGTCCAGGATTCCGGCGATGCGACCATCCCCGACGACGTCCAGGAGAAACTCCTGCGGTTCGCCCGCGCCGGGCTGGCCGCGGCGACGATCCGGGGCAAGTCGTACCTGTCGGTCGGCGGGGTGTCGATGGGCATCTCGGGTTCGATCGTCGATCAACCGTTCTTCGAGCAATACCTCGGCATGCGGGTCGAGTGCGTCGACATGAGCGAACTGACTCGTCGCATCAACGAGAATATCTACGATCCCGACGAGTTCGAGCGGGCACTCGCCTGGGTCCACGAGCATTGCAAGGAAGGCAAGGACTACAACCCCCCCGCCGCGCGGAAATCGGCCGAGGCCAAGGCCGAGGACTGGCGGACGGTCGTCAAAATGACGCTGATCCTCCGCGACCTGATGATCGGCAACCCCCGGCTCGACGCGTTGGGCTACGGCGAGGAGGCCCTCGGGCACAACGCGATCGCCGGGGGCTTCCAGGGTCAGCGCGCGTGGACCGACCATTCTCCCAACGGCGATTTCTCGGAGGCGATCTTGACCTCGTCGTTCGACTGGAACGGCGTCCGCATGCCGTTCATGCTCGCCACCGAGAACGATTGCCTCAACGGCGTGGGGATGCTCCTGGGCTATCTGCTCACCAACTCGGCCCAGATCTTCGCCGACGTCCGGACGTACTGGAGCCCCGAGGCCGTGAAGCGGGTGACGGGACACACGCTCGACGGCCGCTCGGCGGGGGGCGTGATCCACCTGATCAACTCGGGCGCGGCGACGCTCGACGGCACGGGCGCGCAGACGCGCGACGGCAGGCCGGCGATGAAACCGTTCTGGGAGATCAGCCCGGACGAAGCGCTGGGGTGCCTCGATGCGACCCCCTGGCCCGCCGCGATCACCGAGTATTTCCGCGGCGGCGGGTATTCGTCGTGCTA
>CALCIC010000805.1 GCA_937907405.1 uncultured Isosphaeraceae bacterium
CCCCCATCGCGTCCCGCAGCTCGGGGTCGGCCGCGAGCCGGAGCACGGCGGCGGTCAAGCCCGGGAGATCGCGCGGCGGGAGCAGGATTCCGGTCTCGGGCAGGACGACCTCGCGCGCGCCGTCGACGTCGTAGCTGATCGCCGGCCGACCGACCAGAAGGGCCTGCGGCAGGACCCGGGCGAGCCCCTCGCGGAGGCTGGGGTGGATCACCGCGTCGACCGCCGAGAGCAGCTCGGGGATGCGGCCGGGCGCGACCAGGCCGGTGAGGATGAAGGCGTCGCGAATCCCCTTGGCTTCCAGATCGGCGATCAGCTCGTCGCGGAGGATTCCGTCGCCGATCCAGACGAACCGGACGCGCGGATCGGCCTTGAGGATCGCCGGCGCGACGGCCGCGACGTCGTCGTGCCCCTTCAACTCGAACAGCCGTGCGACCGTCGCGAAGGCCACCTGGTCGTCCGCCAGCCTCAGCTCGCGTCGGACCTCTCCGCGAGGGCGTCCAGGGTGAAGGAATGCTTCCGTGTCCATGCCGCTGTAGATCGTCGAATACTGATCCGGCCGACCGACGCCCGCCGCCAGCGCCTGGCTGGTCATGGCGTCGCAGACGCAGACGATCGCATGGCACCGTCGCGCGGCCCAGCGTTCGAGCGTGACGTACAGCCGATTTCGGGCGGCCGACTCGAACGGCCCGAACGGCAGGCCGTGGATGGTGTGGACGACGGCCGGGACGCGCTCGCCCCAGGCCGCCGCGCGACCGACGATTCCGGCCTTCGAGCTGTGCGTGTGGACGACGTCGGGTTTGAGCCTGCGGAACGCGGCGCGGAGCTTGCGGTACGCGCGCCAGTCGGTCGCGGGCCGGACCGCGCGGACGAGTTCGGGCATCACCTCGACCTTGAGGCCGAGTTCCTCGGCCCTGCGGAACAGGTCTCCCTCGGGCCCCTCGGCCGGGCCGGTGATCAGCGTGACGTCGTCGTTGTAGCGGTGGTGCAGGCCCTCGACGGTCAGCAGCGTGTTCTCCTGGGCGCCGCCGACGATCAAGCGCGTGATGACGTGAACGATCTTCATTCCGTGTCGACCTTCCGGGCGTCGCCGTAGTCGACGCGGACGAGGAACAACCCCTGGGCCGGCGCCGTGGGGCCGGCGTGGATCCGGTTCTCGGCGCGGAGGACTTCGCCCAGCCACGCCTCGGGGCGCTTGCCGACGCCCACCAACGACAGGCTCCCGGCGATCGTCCGCACCATGTTGTAAAGGAAGCCGTCGGCCTCGACCTCGATGAACACGAGGTCCCCCTGGCGGATCGACGCGACGTCGAGGATCGTCCGCACCGAACTCATCCGGTTGGGCCAGTCGGTCTCGAAGCTGCGGAAGTCGTGCCGACCGAGCAGGGCCTTCGACGCCCGGTTCATGACGTCGACGTCGAGGGGGTGGAACACGTGCCAGGCGTACCGCAGCTCGAACGGATTGACGATCCCGGCGTTGTCGATCCGATACCGATACCGCTTGGACCGGGCGTCGAGCGTCGCGTGGAAAGCCTGGGGCTTCTCCACGGCGTCGAGCACCCGGACGTCGGGGGGCAACGTGGCGTTGAGGGCCTTGACGAACACCTCGGGGGCGTGCCGCGACGCCGTCAGAAATTGAACCACCTGTCCCAGCGCGTGGACCCCCGCGTCGGTCCGGCTGCAAGCGGTGAGCCGCGGCCGAGCCCCGTTGAGCGGCTCGATCGCCTCGGAAAGCACCTGCTGGACCGTGCGAAGCTCGGGCTGGATCTGCCAGCCGTGGAAGTCGGTGCCGTCGTAGGCGATCGTGAGCTTGATGTTGCGCATCGGGCGGGACAAGAGGTCGAGAGCCGAATCCCCTTCTCCCCCCGGGAGAAGGTGGCCGGAACGGCCGGACGAGGGGCGCGGGATTTCGAGGTGGATCTGGCCGGAACCAGAATCCGTGATGACTCCAACGACCCTCATCCGCCCTTCGGGCACCTTCTCCCGGGGGGAGAAGGGACGCATGCGTCAGCGCGCGCCTGCCGGTTCCAGCTTGAGCAATTCCTCGGCGATTTGCACGGCGTTGGTCGCGGCCCCCTTGCGGAGGTTGTCGCTGACGCACCAGAACACCAGGGCGTTGGGGTTGCTCAGGTCGCCCCGAATCCGGCCCACGAAGACGTCGTCTCGGCCCACGGCGTCGGCGGCCAGCGGGTACTTCTTGTTCGCCGGGTCGTCGACCACGGTGAGCCCCGGCGCCTTCTTCCAGAGCGCGATCGCTTCGAGGGGGGAGATCGGCCGCTCGGCCTCGATCATGATCGACTCGCTGTGCGAGTACGCCACCGGCACGCGGACGCAGGTCGGGCAGACGTCGATCGACGGGTCTCCCATGATCTTCTGGGTCTCGTGGACCATCTTCATTTCTTCCTTGGTGTAACCGTTGGGAAGAAAGTCGTCGATCTGCGGCAGGCAGTTGCCCAGGATCGGGTGGGCGAACTTGGAGGGGGACGGGATCGGCTCGTTGCGGACGCCGGCGCCGGTCTGGGCCTCAAGCTCGACGATCCCCGACATCCCCGCGCCCGAGACCGACTGGTAGGTGCTGACCACCACCCGGCGGATTCGTACGGCGTCGTGCAGCGGCTTGAGGGCGACGACCATCTGGATCGTCGAGCAGTTGGGGTTGGCGATGATCCCCTTGTTCCAGGCGACGTCGCCCGCGTTCACCTCGGGGACGACCAGCGGGACGTCGGCGTCCATCCGGAAGGCGCTCGAATTGTCGATCACGACCGCCCCAGCGGCCGCCGCGATCGGGCTCCACTCGCGCGAGACCCCCGACGGCGTGCTCGACAGCACGATCTCGACTCCCTCGAACGCTTCTCTCGTGATCGGCTGGATGACGAACGTCTCGCCGCGAAACGTCACCGATTTGCCCGCGCTGCGCTCGGACGCCAGGAATTTGATCGAGGAGACGGGGAAGTTCCGCTCCTCGAGCAGCCGCACCATTCTCTCCCCGACGGCCCCGCTGGCGCCGACCACGGCAACGTTTTTCACGATCACGATCTCCGGACGATTGAGGAGGAGGGCCCGTCGCGGCCCAGGGAATCCTAACCAGGTCATCTTACGATTTCAGCGATCGCGACGCCACCGCGGCAGGCGATCGAATTATTTCCTAACACGCCGACGCTCGGATCGGGCAGAATCGACCTCGTGGCCCTTCTTGAACGCACATCCCAAGAGGAGGAGCACCCCATGTCCCGCTCGACCATGCGACGCACCCTGATCCCCGGCCTGACTCTGGCAGCCCTGTCGGCGGCCCCGGCCCCGCCGCCGCCGCCGAAGCCCTCGCCCCTGGCGGAAGCCCGATACCAGGCCGCCCTCAAACAGTACGAGCAGGTCTGGAGCTACTACCAGCAGTCCCGGACCGACTCGTTCATGGTCTATTACTGGTCCCGGCTGGCGCTGGAGTCGCAACAGGACCTCAGCGACGCCAGGTCCGACCGGATCGCGGCCCTCAACGCCCACGTCGATCGGATCAAGAAAATGCAGTCGCTCGTGTTGCGGGTGCGGAAGCTGGGATTCGCCTACTCGACCGACGTGGGGGCGACGGCCTACTATCGGATGGAGGCCGACCGCTGGCTGGAGAAGGCGAAGGCCGAGTAACGGCCGGGCCCTCCCGGTCTCGAGGGCGAGTCTGTGCTGTTCGCCGTTGCGCCGCGATCTTAGAATAGGGGCTTTGAGGTCCCCAGCCCTCGGCCGAGCCGAGGTCCGAGTTTTCCCCGGGAGTCGTCTTTTGAAAGTCCTGGTCGTCGGCAAGGGAGGGCGCGAGCACGCCATCTGTTGGAAGCTGAAGCAGTCCCCGCGCGTGGAGGCGGTCTTTTGCGCGCCCGGCAACGCCGGCACGGCGCTCGACGTCCAGAACGTCGCCATCGAGCCGGGGGACCACCGGGGGCTCGCCCAGTTCGCCAAGCGCGAGGGGGTCGGCATGACCATCGTCGGCCCCGAGGAGCCACTGGCGAAGGGCCTGGTCGATTTCTTCCAGCGCGAGGGGCTGCGGATCTTCGGCCCCAGGAAAGACGCCGCCGAGCTGGAAGGGAGCAAGGTCTTCGCCAAGGAGCTGATGCGGCAGGCGGGCATCCCGACGGCCGACTACCGGATCTTCCGAAGCGCGCCCGACGCCGAGCACTACATCCTCTCGCGCGAGGTCGCCCTGACCGTCCGGTCGCGGGGCCGATCGACGATCCGCAACGCGATCCACTGCCGGACGGCCTCCGAGACCCTCGAAGCGGTCGAGCGGATTCTCGACCCCCGCGAGATGCTCGGTCCGGGGGTCCAGGTCGAGATCGAGGACCGCGGCTCGAAGCACGTGTTCAGCCAGTTCGCCGAGGCCCGCGAATTCGTGCACGGCCGCCCTCTCGGCGTCGTGATCAAGGCCGACGGCCTGGCCGCCGGCAAGGGGGGCTACGTCTGCTCCACCCTCCGCCAGGCGTTGGAGGCCGTCGATCAGGTCATGGTTCGTCGCATCTTCGGCCAGGCCGGCGACCGGCTGCTCATCGAGGAACGGCTCGACGGCCATGAGACGAGCGTCCTGGCGCTGACCGACGGCCGGACCATCGTCCCGCTGGTCTCCAGCCAGGACTTCAAGCGCGCCTTCGACGGCGACGAGGGCCCCAACACCGGCGGCATGGGGGCGTTCTCCCCCACGTCGATGGTCACGCCCGAGCTGATGGAGGAGGTCGAGCGCGAGATCCTCGTGCCGATCGTCCACGCGCTCAAGCGGGCCCGACGCCCGTTCCGGGGGGTGCTCTACGCGGGCCTGATGCTGACCAACCAGGGGCCCAAGGTCCTGGAGTTCAACGTCCGGTTCGGCGACCCGGAAACCCAGGTGATCCTCATGCGGCTGAAGTCCGACCTGCTCGACGCGATCGAGGCCGTGGTCGACGAGCGGCTCGACTCGGTCGAGCTGGAGTGGGACGACCGGCCGTCGGTGACCGTGGTCATGGCGGCCGACGGCTATCCGGGGCATTACGAGCGGGACCGGCTGATCGAGAACACCTCGGCCGCCGACCAACTGCCGGGGGTCAAGGTGTTCCACGCCGGCACGACCCTCCGAACCAACCCCGAGTCCGGACGCCCCCCCCGGATCGTCAGCGACGGCGGCCGGGTGCTCAACGTCACCGCCTTGGGCTCGGACCTCGAACAGGCTCGCGAGCGCGCCTACGAGGCGGTCCGGACCATCCGATTCCCCGGCGGCTTCTATCGCCGCGACATCGCCGAGCAAGCCGCCCGCAAGGGCGGCTCGTGACCCCGACGCCGTCGTCCTCGATCACTTGCGGAACGTCCCGTCGCGGCGGAACGCTCCCTTGAGCGACCCCTGGTACTTCGGGACGGGGCCCGGCGTGGGATTGTAGGGCGCGGTCCGCACCCCCGGCGGGAACACCGCCCCCTTGACCACGCTGACCTTCTTGGCGAAGAACGCCGACGTCGACGCGACGTCCGGCGAGACCAGCGGCTTCGCGCCCGTCTGGAGGCCCGAATTGTCGATCTCCCCCTCGACCTTGGCGTTGATGTAGCCGCGAGGCAGGACGATGTTCTGGGGCGCCCCGAACGGGAACCGATGGTTCGTGACCGTCTCGAACTGGCCGGGCTCGACGATCCCCGACGGGTCGGGGTCGACCGAGACCGAGACGACCGAGTTGACCACGCTGCCGGCGATCCGGGCGTTGATCCCGCCGCCGCCGTGGGCCGTCGGCAGCGAGCCCGCGGCAAGCTGGCTCTGGCTGCGGTTGGTGATCTCGGGGGGCGCCACGCCGTTGAACGCGCCGCCGCCGCCGAACCCCGAGGTCGGCGCGGCCGCATCGGTGACGAGGGTCTGGGTGTAACCCGACTGGATCATCGAATTGACCAGGTCGCCGCCGAGGGTCATGCTGTCGATGGTCCGCGACGCCGTCACCTTCGAGTTCACCGCCCCCCGATTGGCGTGCAGGTGCGAGATGAACTGGGTGTTGATCACCGTGTTGTCCATCCCCTGGCCGAACGACACGTCGCGCGACCCTCCCGGCGCGATCATCATGACGTTGTTGGTCTCGCCGCCGATCATGAAGTTGGTGATCTTGGGGTCGAGCGAGTCCCCCCCCGTCGTCCGGACGTCGTTGGGGGTGGCCAGCACCGTGAAGTTGGTCGCGTTTCCGCCCACCCGGACCCAGCCGATCTGGCCGGTCACCGCCCCCCCCTGCGACACGACGTACGTGCCGCCGGGCGCGGGGCTCGCCGCCGACGAATTGAACTGCGTCGGCGCCAGGCCGCTGGCGGTGTTGCCGTAGATCGTGTTCGCCTGGAACACGTTCAGCCGCCCCGTCACCAGGAACGTGGCGCTCTGCTGGTTCACCTCCGGCGGGGTCGCGGTGGTGGCGCTGGCGTTGGTGACCACGGCGTCGACCTGAATGCTCGTGCCGGCGGTGACCGGCTGACCCAGGAAGACCAGGAACTCGTTCGGCTGGTTGGTGGCCGTCAGGGGGGTTCCGCCGTCGGGGGTGTAATCGGTGTTCACGCCGCCGAACCGCAGGACGTTGATCCCCTCCGGCGCGGTGATCCCGCCGGCGGTGAACACGCCGGCGTGGACCGGCGAGTTCTGCGTCGGCTTGACGCCGCTGGTGTTGCCCAGCCAGAAGTCGGGCATGTCGACCAGGCCGATGCCGTTCTGGGCGATCGTCCCCAGGCGGTCCACGTGGTTGGGGTCGATCTGGCTGAAGGCGCCGTTGGCCTGGACGTTCAGGTTCTCAAAGTAGACCTTGCCGTCCGACCCCGCCGCCGGCGTCACCTTGCCCACCAGCCGGCTCTTGGACGTGACCGTCCCGGCCACCGTGATCGTGTTGATCAGGTCGGGCGTGTCGGCGGTCGCCTTGGTGAACGCGGCCCCCGTCTTGTCCACCACGTTGAGCGTGCCGGGACCGTAGAGCGTCAGCGTCCACTTGTCCCCGTCCGCGTCCGTTCCCGAGACGGATGCCGTCGGAACCGTCGAGTACGCGGAAAGCAACTGTCGGGTCTCCAGGCCCTCGGCCCGGGGCCGGAGAAATCGTCTCGAAGGCGTTCGCTCTCGCGTCGACATGGATCAGAACCCCTATACCAAGGAGGCGCGCCTCGGAGGTCAGCCTTCGGCGACCACCGAAACCCAACCAAGGCGTCAGCTCAACCCAGATCTCCAGCTTGCGATTCGATCGGCAAGGCGATATGTTGCAAGCATCCGTGCCTGAGAGCGGTCGTCCCGGCTGGGGGAGAGGACCCTGGAGATTTGGCACACCTTGTTCGATAATCGGTTCCTCAGCCGGCGTTCTTGAGAAATTCGTCAAAATCGGCGCATCCCTCAAAAACCGGGCAGGTCTAACCTTTCTATCGGTCGTCGGCTCAAGTTGCGTGACCCCCGGCGGGGGAATTCTTGGTTTTCCGGTCGAGGCGTCGACCCGTCTCGTTCGACCATCCGCGCCACGAAGGCGGGACCGGCTCAAGGACGTCAGGGACGAGCATGCAGGGGCATTGGAAGGATCGTCTTACATGACCGACTCTCCCGGCGGCCGTCGGCGTCCCTCGATTCACATCACGCTCCCTCGGGCCTCTCGGCTCCACCGGTTGATCACGATCCTGGGGGAGAGCCCCCGCACTCGCGACGCCGTGCTGGCGCAGCTCGGCATCGGCCTGCGGACCTTTTACCGCGAGCTGGAGCTGCTCTCGAAATGCGGCGTCAAGGTGCGGCACAAGGACAGGCTGTACACCCTGACGACGACCGTCGAGCAGGCCGAGGGCCGACTGCCGTTCCCCGACCCCCAGCTCAGCTTCTCTGAGATGGCCGACCTGGCGCGTTGCGATTGCGAGGCCGGCCGAAGGCTGGGCCGCTTGCTGGCTTCCGTGACCAGGCCCGCGGAACCGGCCTCGAAGAAGAAATCCAGGGCTGGGAAGCCCGGCTGAGCGGGTGCTTGAGGCGTCGCAATCGGGACGACCGTCAAACTCCCTCGCCGGGCGTCGAAAAAGTTCGCCTATTGTGAAAAACGGATGGGCGATCCGCGGATCACTCTTGAGGAGGGCTTGACGTCGCGCCCTCCCGAGACCTTGATTCGACATCCTTTGAGGGGTTCATGATGCCCGAATACGGGGATTGCATCGATTACGATGATGCGTCGGAATGCGCGTCCCACGCCGTCGCAGTCGGCGAGGCGTGGGGTCCGTTGCGGATCGGCGAGCCGCCGTCGGTCGCCAAGTTTCCGGTCGACGTGCTGCCGGAGTCCGTCCAGCAGCTTGTGGTGGAAGGGGCCGCCGCGATCGGCTGCGCGGTCGATTTCCTGGCCGTGCCCGCCCTGGCCGTCGCCGCCGGGGCGATCGGCCGCACCGCGGCGTTGCGGCTCAAGGAGGGGTATTTCGCCTCGTCGAGCCTGTTCGCCGCCTGCGTCGGGCCGCCGGCCGACGGCAAGACGCCGGCGTTGAAGATCGCCGCCGCGCCGCTCCGCAAGCTCGACGCCGCGCTGGCCCTGGAGCACGCCGAGGCGATGGACCGATGGCGGGCCGAATGCGATCGCGCCAGCCCGGACGGCAAGAAAGCGAAGCCGCCGGGGGGTTTTGGCCATTCCGTCCATTCTGTCCGGCCCCCCAGGCCCAGGCGGATCGACGTGGACGACGTGACGATGGAGGCCCTGCCATTGATCCTGGCCGACAACCCGCGCGGGCTGGTGATGGTCCGGGACGAACTGACGGCCCTGGTGATGGGGCTGAACCAGTACAAGTCGGGCAAGGGGAGCGACCGGGCCAACCTGCTGAAGATCTGGTCGGGCGACGCCTGCAAGCGCGACCGGGTGGCCCACGAGAACCACGAGCCGGTGCGCTGCGACCACCCCTGCCTGTCGATCGTCGGCGGGCTGCCGCCGGACATGCTGGGGGAATTGGTTGACCAAAAGGGGAGGAGCGACGGGTTCACGGATCGGTTCCTGTTCTCCTGTCCGGACGTCCGTCCCGCCCCCTCGTGGTCCGCCGAGGGAGTCCCCGACGTCGTGGCCGACGAATGGTCCAACCTGGTGGAACGCCTCTGGCTCCGGTCGCCGGAACAGCGGGACGGTCGACCGGTCCCCCGGACGATCGTGATGGACGCCGGGGGGGAATCGGCCTGGCGGCATTACTACGACCGCCACTCCGAGGAGATGAACGACACCGGCTTCCCCCCCTCGCTGCGCGGTCCCTGGGGGAAGCTCCGCGAGTACGCCGGGCGGCTGACCCTGGTGCTCTCCCTTTTGGACCATGCGTCCGACCCGCTCTGCGGCGTCCAGGACCTCCCCGTGGGGGACGACGGGTTCGTCGAGGACGCCTGGCGGCTGGTCGACTACTTCAAGAGCCACGCCCGCCGGGTCCACGCGGCCGTCAACCTGGGGGTGGAAGGCCCCGATCGCGCCGTCGCCAAGGCCCTGCTCGACTGGCTCCGCAATGAGCAGATCGACATGTTCACCGAGCGCGACGCCAAGCGGGCGCGACGGTGGATCGAACCCGACGCGCTGGCCAACGCCCTGCGGCACCTGACGAGGGCCAACGCCGTCCGCCCCGAGCCGCCGCAGATGGCCGCCAAGTGCGGCCGTCCCCGGTCGCCCGCCTACGAGGTGAACCCCGCCTTGCTGGTGTGACGGAACGGACGGAATGGACAAAACCCCCTCCGGGTCGGCCCCAACGCCGGGGGTCGGCCCGGATATCCGTCATTCCCGATACCTTCGCGTGTGCCTCCCGCCGACGAAGCTCTCGAAGACGAACTTGCCCAGGTCGTCGACCGAGCAGTACGCGGCCACGCCCCCCGCGACCCGCGCCATCTCCTGGACGAAGTTGACCAGGCCGAGGTAGTAGTAATCCTCGATCAAGGCGTAGCTCGACACCCGGATCCCCGCCCCGGCGCAGCGGCGGACCTCGTTCAAGGTGTGGGCGGCGGTCTTCTCGGCGGGGGGGTAGATCAGCACGACCTCGCGGCCTTCCAGGTGCGCCGTGGGCTCGCCGTCGGTGATGACGATGATCTGCTTGTTCGCCGCCGACTGCCGCAGCAGATGCGTCCGGGCCAGCCGGAGCCCGGCCTGGATGTTGGTGAAGTGCTGCGGCACGCGGCCTTGCGGCTTGTCGAGGTCGAACCGCAGGTGGATTCGGCTGTCGTACATGCTGACCGGCTTCGGCGCCGAGTTCAAAAGCTGGCGCTCGGTCATCGGGCTGGCGAACGTGTAGAAGCCGATCATCTGGAGCGAGTCTTGCGGGTACTGGGCCCGGACCATCGCCTGGAGCGCGATCGCGACCTTCTTGGTCGTGTAATACTTGCCGTACCGGCCCATCGAGCCGCTCATGTCGATCAGGACGACGGTCGCGCAGCGGGTCTGGTATTCGGTCTCGTGGACGACGTAGTCCTCATGGCTGAGCCGGATCGGCACGCCCCCCCCCTGGCGGACGTAGGCGTTCTTGAGGGTCTCGTGCATGTCGATGTTGGCCAGCGAATCGCCGTAGACGTACGGCCGGACGTCTTCGAGCGAGACGGTCCCCTCCCCCTTCTGGGCCGTCTCGTGGCGGCCCAGGGCGTCGCGGTTGAAGGTCTGGAACAGCTCGTGGAGCGACTTGTCCTGGACCCGCCTGACCCCTCTGGGAGTCACCCGCCACTTGCCCTCCTCGTCGCGCTCGATCAGCCCCTCTTTCTGGATCAGCTCGACGACCTCGGGCAAGTCGTCGTCGTCGACGTCGTCGAGGTTCCGCAGCACGTCGTCGCCGTACTGGAGGAGGTATTCGGAGAGCTGGTCGAACAGCTTGTCGGCCGACTGCGGCAGGAACTCCTGCGAGCCGTCCCATTTGGAGTATTCATATTCGGACATGATCGGGTGATCCTTTTAGGGCGACGAACGAGCCGAAGGCCGAATCCCCTTCTCCCCTCGCGGGAGAAGGTGCCCCGAAGGGGCGGATGAGGGGGCGTCGTCAGCCGTCGCATCCCCCCTCATCCGGCCGTTCCGGCCACCTTCTCCCCCGAGGGGAGAAGGGATGCTTCGCGACAGGCTCTTTTGATTGCCGCCCCGTCATCTCCGGTACGCCGTCGCGCCCCCCTTGGCCGACTTGTTGAGCTTGTTGTGGACGTGGAGCCCTTCGAGGATGAACTCGGCGGCGCTGGCGGCGGCGGCGGCGCGGGCGTCGGGTTCGGTCAGCTCGGGGGCGAACCTGGCGGCGACTTCCTCGGCGCGCTTGCGGAGCCCCGGCGCCTTGGCGATCCGCTCCAGGAGCGTCTTCGACGGCGTCACGTCGCCGGTCTCGATCGTCTGGCCGGCTTCGAAGAAGTCGACGAGCGGGCGGAACTCGCGGACGTCGAAGTGCATGGCGAAGACGTTCTTGACCGCCTCGTCGATGATCCGCTGGATCACCTTGTCCTCGTGTCCTTCCTCCTCGGTCATCGTCAGTTCGAGCTTGCCGCGCGAGCTGGCCAGCGCGTACGCCAGATCGCCCACGCGGGGGACGACGTGCGACTCCTTGTTGATGAGCGCCCGCCGCTCGGCGTTCGACACCACGTTTTCCAGGTTGGCGATCGACATCCGGACCGAGACGCCCGACTGCTGGTTGACGTGGGGCGAGCTGCGGGCCAGCCGCGCGACCTCCTCGACGACCTCCTTGACGTAGCCCGGCACCGACGGCCTCGGCCCGCGGTCGAGCCAGGCGTTCTGGTCGCTGATCGCGATGCCGATCTCGCGGGTCGCCGGGTAGTGCGTCCGCACCACCGAGCCGATCCGGTCCTTCAGCGGCGTGACGATCCGGCCGCGATTGGTGTAGTCCTCGGGGTTGGCCGAGAAGACCAGGCAGAGGTCCAGCTCCAGCCGCACCGGGTAGCCGCGAATCTGGACGTCGCGCTCTTCGAGGACGTTGAACAGGCCGACCTGGATCTTGGGCGCCAAGTCGGGCAGCTCGTTGATGCAGAAGATGCCGCGATTGGTGCGCGGGATCAGGCCGTAGTGCATCGTCGTCTCGCTCGACAGGTAGCGGCCCTCGGCGTGCTTGATCATGTCGATCTCGCCGATCAGGTCGGCGATGGTCACGTCGGGCGTCGCCAGCTTCTCGTGGTATCGCTGATCGCGGCCGACCCATTCGATCGGCGCGTCGTCCCCCCTGGCGGCGACCAGTTCGCGAGCGAAGCTTGAGACCGGGTGGAACGGATGGTCGTTGATCTCGGAGCCGGCGACGATCGGCATGGCGTCGTCCAGCAGGTGGACGAGCTGGCGGAGCATCCGGGTCTTGGCCTGGCCGCGAAGGCCGAGGAACAGCATGTCGTGGCGCGAGAGGATCGCGTTCTGAATCTGAGGGACGACCGTCTCCTCGTATCCCAGGACGTCGGGGAACAAGGGCTCGCCCGACTGAAGCTTGCGGACGAGGTTGCGCCTCATCTCGTCCTTGACCGATTCCACGCGATAGCCGCTCTCTCGCAGCGCGCCCACGGTCCGAGGCCGATCCGTCGCCATCAATCGCCTGCCTTCTCATTTGTGGAGTGCGGCGGCTTGCCGCCGCGCCTCATGCATGGGGCGCGGGAGCAAGCTCCCGCACTCCACATCCATGAGATCGATCCCAATCCCGATCGCTTCTTAATGATTCCAGGGGTTCTCAGAGTTATGCTAGGCAGGCGTCCGGTTGAAGTCAACGAACGCCGAAGCCTTGCGCGCCCGGCGGTCGCCGTTGATTCGTCGTTCGGCGTTCCCGTAAGATGACGAGTGGAATTCGAGGATGGGCGGCGGCGGCCGAGTTCGGCGCGAAAGGCGGGACATGGCGACGGAACCAACGATGCGCGAAGTGCTCCCCGGGCTGACCGAGCGGATCGTCGCGACCTATGAGGAATGCGGGTCGATCAACCACCTGGGCCATTCCCAACTGCCCAGCTACCGCGAAGTCGTCGAGATCCTCGGCGACCTCCGCGAGATCCTTTACCCCGGCTACGGGCGGCGGCAGAACCTGAACATGGGGAACGTCGCGTACCACGTCGGCGACCTCGTCGAGAGCCTGTACGACCGGCTCTGTCAGCAGATCGCCCGGGCGATTCAGCACCACTGCCGATCGCGCGAGCCCCGGGACGAGATCGAGACCCGCGCGCACGTCCTCACCGTCCAGTTCCTCGAAAAGATCCCCGAGCTGCGCGACGTCCTGGCCCAGGACGTCCGGGCCGCGTTCGAGGGGGACCCGGCGGCCCGAAGCCTCGACGAGATCGTCTTCTGCTATCCCGGCGTGGCGGCGGTCACCGTCTACCGGCTGGCCCACCTGCTCTACGACCTGGACGTTCCGCTGATCCCCCGGATGATGTCCGAATACGCCCACGGCAAGACCGGGATCGACATCCATCCCGGCGCGCGGATCGGCGGCCAGTTCTTCATCGACCACGGCACCGGCGTCGTGATCGGTCAGACGACCGAGATCGGCGAGCGGGTGAAGGTCTATCAGGGGGTGACGCTGGGCGCGCTCAGCTTCCCGCGCGACGGGACCACCGGCGAGGTCGTCCGCGACGCCAAGCGGCACCCGACCATCGAAGACGACGTCGTCATCTACGCCAACGCCACGATCCTGGGGGGCAAGACGGTCATCGGCCATCACGCGGTCGTCGGCTCGTCGGCCTGGCTGACCCGGAGCGTCGCTCCGTACACGACCGTGACGATCGAGAACCCCAAGCTCCGATACCGCGAGAGCCCCGACGTCCGCATGGACGACGGCTACTTCGAGCGGCTCAATTATCAGATCTAAAGAGGGCCGCCGCCATGTTGATCATCGCGCCGATCGTCGCGGTCGCGCTTGCCGGGGCCTATCCGGCCGATCCCGGACCGGGGGACGACCGGCCGAACGTCGTGGTCGTCCTGGCCGACGACCTGGGCCGGGGCGACCTCTCGTGCTTCGGCGGCTCGGTCGCGCCGACGCCGAACATCGACCGGATGGCCCGCGAGGGGGTGCGGTTCGAACGGTTCTACGTCGCGGCCCCGATCTGCTCGGCGTCGCGTTGCGGGCTGATCACCGGCCAGTTCCCCGCGCGTTGGCGGATCACCAGTTACCTTCAGACGCGGGCCGGGAACCGGGCGTGCGGCCAGGACGACTTCCTCGACCCCTCGGCCCCGTCGCTGCCGAAGATGCTCAAGGCGGCCGGCTACGCGACGGCCCACATCGGCAAGTGGCACCTCGGCGGCGGTCGCGACGTGGTCGACCCGCCCAAATTCGCCGCCTACGGCTACGACGTCGGCCTGGGCACCTACGAGAGCCCGGAGCCGCCCCCGGACGTCACCGCCACTGATTGGATCTGGTCGGCCGATGATCCGGTGAAGCGCTGGGAGCGCACGGGCTGGATGGTCGACCGCACCCTTGACTTTCTTAAGGACCACGCCGACGCCCCCTGCTTCGTCAACCTCTGGCTGGACGACCCGCACACCCCCTGGGTCCCCTCGGCCGACGACATGAAGATCGGTCCCAACGGCAAGGCGGCCGGCAAGGGAGACACGCTCGAGCGGCTGGCGAAGGTGCTGACGAACCTCGACCGCCAGGTCGGGCGGCTGCTCGACGCGGTCCGCGAGTCGAAATCGAAGCGGCCGACGCTGGTGGTTTTCCTGTCCGACAACGGCCCCCTGCCGACGTTCGCCCGCAAGCGGACGACCGGACTCCGGGGCAGCAAGTTGAGCCTGTACGAGGGCGGAATCCGCATGCCGTTCATCGCCTGGGGCCCGGGCCTCGCGCCCGCCGGCGTCGTCGACGACTCCACGGTCCTCGCGTCGGTCGACCTGCTGCCCAGCCTCTGCGCCCTCTGCAAGACCGCGCCCCCCGAGGGATACGCGGGCGACGGCGAGGACCTGAGCGGCGCCCTGCTCGGCAAGCCCGCGAAACGCTCCAGGCCGCTGTTCTGGGAGTACGGCCGCAACCCGACCTCGTTCGCCTATCCGAAGCCCCCCAAGGATCGGAGCCCCAGCCTCGGCCTGTGGGACGGGAACTGGAAGATCCTGGTCGACGCCGACGGCGCCGGCGCTCAACTCTTCAACCTCGCGGCCGACCCGGCCGAGGCCGAGAGCCTCGCGAGCGGCGAATCGGAACGCGCCCGGAGCATGAAGCAACGCGCCCTCGACATGCGTCGATCCATCGTCGGCCCCGGACCCGTCCCCGGAGACGCTCGTTGAAGCGCGGCCCCTCATCCGGGCGAATCGAGCGGGCGCAGGTCGTCGACGACGAACTTGCCGTCGACGCGGATCGGCTGGCCGTCGAATTCGATGACGCCGCCGCCGTATTCGGGGCGCTGGATCTGGACGAGGTCCCAGTGGATCTTCGACCGGTTGCCGTTGTCGGCCTCGTCGTAGGCGTTGCCGGGGGTGAGGTGGAAGCTGCCGGCGATCTTCTCGTCGAACAAGACGTCGCGCATCGGCTTGAGGATCTTGGGGTTGCAGCCGATCGACCATTCGCCGGTGTAGCGGGCGCCCTCGTCGGCGTCGAAGATCCGCCGGAGGTTCTCGGCGTCTCCCCCGGCGCAGTCGGCCTGGACGATCCGGCCCGCCTTGAACTCCAGGCGGACGCCGTCGAACGAGGCGCCCTGGTAGATCGTCGGGGTGTTGAACCGGATCGTCCCGTTGATCGAGTCGCGCACCGGAGCGGTGAAGACCTCGCCGTCGGGGATGTTCATCTCGCCCGAGCACGGCACGACCGGAATCCCGGCGATCGAGAACGAGAGATCGGTCTCCGGGCCGGTGATCCGCACGTCGCGCGCGTTCTTCATCCGGGCGACCAGCGGCCTGAGCGCCCGGGCCATCCGGCCGTAGTCGAGGGTGCAGACGTCGAAGTAGAAATCCTCGAACGCCCCGGTGCTCATCCCCGCCTGCTGGGCCATGCCGGCGTTGGGAAGCCGGAGCACGCACCATTTCGTGTTCGTGATCCGGCGCTCGAAGTGGACCGGCTTCTGGTAGAGCGAGTTGTAGAGCTCCATCTGCTCGGCGGGCACGTCGCTCATCTCGCTGATGTTCCAGGCCCCGCGGAGGCCGAGATACGCCTGCGCCTGCTCCATCCGGTGGCGGTCGACGCGGCCCCAGGCCTCGATCGCCTCGGCCGAGCCCCGGAGCACCAGTTCGCGGACGATCCGGTTGTCGCGGGTCTCCACCAGCGCCCGAGCCCCCTTGGCGGCCGCCTTCTGGATCAAGAGCCGGGGGAGCGTCGAATCGGGCAGGTCGAGGCACTCAATCAAGAGCGTCTCGCCCGAGGCCAGGCGGAGCGAGTGGTTGATCAGGATCTCCGCCAGCGCGTCCCATCGCGGATCGGGCATCGCCTTGCCACCTTTGGAGGGAGAAGAAGAGTCGACGATCACGTCGGCGTTCTTGCCACGGCCGAAGCCGTCGATTAGGTTACGAGTGAACCGGGACGAGGCGTAATTCAACCTGGCCGCGTCCCTCACCATGATCCACCGTTAAAGCCGCGACGGCAAGCCGGCGCGACGACGGGACCGCGCCGGGGCTCGCGCCTCGGCCGCCAAGGGAGCGCCGCCTTTGAATCTCTTCGACCTGACCGACAAAGTGGCGATCGTGACCGGCGGCAACGGCGGCATCGGCCTGGGGATGGCCAGGGGCCTGGCGAACGCCGGGGCCTCGGTCGTGATTTTGGGACGCAACGAGGCCAAGTCGCGGGCCGCCGCCGAATCCCTCGGGGCCGAGACCGGCGCGAAGACCCTGGCCGTCACCGCCGACGTCGCCGACCCAGTCCAGGTCGACCGCGCCGTCGCCGCCGTCCTCGATCACTTCAAGCGGATCGACGTCCTGTTCAACAACGCCGGGATCAACATCCGCAACGCGCCCCAGGATCTGACGCTCGACCAGTGGAACCAGGTGATCGCCGCGAACCTGACCAGCGCGTTCCTGACCTCGAAGGCCGTCTATCCGGCGATGAAGCAGGTCGGCGGCGGCAAGATCGTCAATATCGGCAGCATGACGTCGATCTTCGGCTCCAGCTTCGCCGCTCCCTACAGCGCGTCGAAGGGAGGGGTCGTCCAGCTCACCAAGAGCCTCGCCCTCTCATGGGCGGCCGATAACATCCAGGTGAACGCGATCCTCCCCGGCTGGTTCGACACCGAGATGACC
>CALCIC010000806.1 GCA_937907405.1 uncultured Isosphaeraceae bacterium
GGCTCGGACCTGGACCAACAGCGCGGGCACGGTCTTGCCGGTCCGGAACGACGCCATGTTCGCGGTCAACCGGAACTGGTTCCAGTTCAGCGGCTACGCGCTCGATCCCAGGCTCCAGTTCATGGCGGTGATCTTCAGCTCGTCGACGACCAACTCCACGGTGTTCCTCGGCTGGCTCGACTACCGGTTCAGCAAGGCGTTCACCCTCTCCGGGGGATACTTCAAGGTCCCGGGGAGCCGCGAGTGGTCCGATTCGTTCCGCTACACGCTCGGGGCGGATCGCACGATGGCGACGACCTTCTTCCGGCCCAACATGAGCCCGGGCGTCTGGGCGTCGGGCGAGCCGATCGACAACCTCCATTACATCGCGATGGTCGCCAACTCGTTCAACGGCCTGAACCTGGCCGACAATCGGATCGGCAACGACGTCGGTTTCGGGGGCACCCTCTGGTGGGAGCCGTTCGGCAAATACGGCGCGGGGCCTTCCGACTTCGAGTGGCATGATCGACCGGTCGCGCGAATCGGATCGAGCGCGACGTTCTTCCATGAGAATTTGGCCGCCAACGCGGTCCAGTCGAACCCTGAGAACACGCTCTTTCGACTCTCCGACGGCACCCCGCTGGCTCTCAGCGGCGCCCTGGCGCCCGGGGTCGAGGTCAATACGACCAACCTCCGGCTCTGGGCGCTCGACGCGGCGGTCAAGTACCGGGGGTTGGGTCTCTCGGGCGAATACTACCTCCGCTGGCTTGACGACTTCGGCCATGTCGGCGGCCCGCTGACCGTCCGCGGCCTGTTCACTCACGGCGCCTACGCCCAGGGGTCGTATTTCATCGTCCCCAGGCGACTGGAGGGTTACGGCCGCTTTTCGTTCGTGTCCGGCGGTCAGGGGACCGGTGACGAGTGGAGCGGCGGCGTCAACTGGTACGTGCTCGGCGCCCGCTCCTGGCGGCTGACCTTCGACGTGACCCGGATCAACCACTCCCCGGCCGACAACCCGTTGACCGGCTACCGCGCCGGCGAGAGCGGCACGCTGTTCCAACTCCAGATGCTCACCGACTTCTAGTCGGCGATCGGCAAGACGACGACGAACG
This sequence comes from uncultured Isosphaeraceae bacterium, assembly GCA_937907405.1. Taxonomy (GTDB): domain Bacteria; phylum Planctomycetota; class Planctomycetia; order Isosphaerales; family Isosphaeraceae; genus Paludisphaera. Next base: position 1,092 of record CALCIC010000806.1, read on the forward strand.
TGCTGCCACGCCCGGGCCGACTGGCGACGTCGAGCCGGCCGCCGAACAGCCGGGCCAGCCGGTCGGCCACCGAGAGGCCCAGGCCGAGCCCCCTGGAGTCGCGCGATCGGGCCTGTTCGGTGCGATAGAACGGATCGGCGACCCGCGCGACCGCCGCTTCCTCGATCCCGACGCCTTGGTCCTCGACCGACAGCCGGATCGAATCGCCGTCGAGCCCCGCGCGGACGACGATCGGCGTGCCGGGCTCGCTGTACTTGCAGGCGTTGTCGAGCAGGTTGTCGAGCAGCTCGCCGAGCAGCGCGGGATGGGCCGCGACGAGGGCCGTTTCCCCCTCTTGGAACTCCAGGCGGACGTCGTCGGGGCGGGGGCCGGCCCACTCGGTCATGTGGTCGCGGAGCCAGACGGTCAGGTCGACGGTCTCAAGCGGAGGAGGGTGCGACTCGGAGTCGGCTCGGGCCAGGAAAAGCAACGACTCGACGATCTGCCGCAGGTGCCGGGTCTTCGACTGGACGACCATCAACACGCGCTGATATTCGTCGATCGATCGTGGCTGCCGCAGGGCCAGGTCGACCTGCCCCTGGATCGCCGTCAGCGGGGTGCGAAGCTGGTGGGACGCGTCGCCGGTGAACCGGCGCTGGCGGTCGTGCGATTCGCGGCGACGGTCGAGCAAGCCGTTGAAGGCCCGGCCGAGGTCTTCCAACTCGTCGCCCGTCGCGGCGATCGGCAGCCGCTCGTCGAATTCATGACCGGCGATCGCGCGGGCGGCTTCGGACATCTCGAAGACGGGCCGCAGCGCCCTCCGGCAGAGTCGGCCGCCGACCAGCAGGGCCAGCGTCAAGGTCCCTCCCGACAGGGCGGCGAGCGTCAAGCCGAGGTTGCGAAGCGTCTCGTGGACCCCTGAGAGCGAGACGGCCGCGCTCAGGAGCAGGGCGTCGTGAACGTTCCCGCCGTCCGCGCGGTTCGACGCGTCGGCTCGCGAGGCTTCCAGCCGCCTGACCATGACCCGCCAGGGCCGCCCCCCCGGATCGTCGACCGATCGTGGATGCTCGGCGGTCGCGGCCCGCCGGTTCGAATCCGGCCAGGGGGGATCGAGGTCGGTCGGCGCCGAGCCGTCGAGGCGGCGCCCGAGGCCGTCGCGGACGGCCCAGGCGAACTCGCCCGCGACGGTGCGGCGGCCGAAGGAGAGCCTGCGCTCCTCGGGTTCCCACTCGACCCCCTCGGCGTTGACCTCGGCGGCGGCGACCAGCGTATTGAGGGCGGCCTCAAGTCGTTCGTCGGCCTGGCGATGGAGGTACTCCGAGGCCGCCGCATAAAGGACCGCCGAGAACCCCGCCAGGATCAAGCCGACGGTGCTCAGGAAGAAGATCGAAAGCCTGGTGCTTAATCGCATGCTCATGAGGTCGGCCCCGCGTCGGCTCGCTCGCCGAACAGGTAGCCCCGGCCGCGGAGCGTGTGGATGAGCCGAGGCCCGTGCGCCTCAAGCTTCCGGCGGACCTCCATGACGTGATACTCCAGCGTATTCGAGATTCCGTCGTACCGCTCGTCCCAGACGTGCTCATAGATGCGCGTCTTGGAAAGGACCTCGTCGGGATGGCGGAGGAAGAAGACCAGCAGGGCCTGCTCCTTGGCCGTAAGTTCGAGCCTTCGGCCGTCCCGCTCGGCGCGGTGGGTGACGAGGTCGATCCGGACGTCGGCGTGGTCCAGCACGGTCCCCGTCGACTTCGTCGGGCGACGCGACAGAGCCCGGACGCGGGCCAGGAACTCTTCATAGTCGAACGGCTTGCAGAGGTAGTCGTCGGCCCCCTGGTCGAGTCCGCGGACCTTGTCGGAGACCGCGTCGCGCGCCGTGAGGAACAAGACCGGAGACTGGTCGCCCGACTGGCGGAGCCGCCGCAGAAGCGTCAGGCCGTCCGGTCCCGGCAGCCACCAGTCGAGGACCACCACGTCCCAGGGGCCGTGCTGAAGCGCGTGCCAGCCGGCGTCCCCGTCGGCGGCCCGCTCGACGATGAAACCCTCCTCGCGAAGCCCGCGCACGACGAAATCGGCGATCTCCTCGTCGTCCTCGATCACCAGGATGCGAATGCCCATGACGTTTCAACTCGGCCCGGGTCCTGAGAACCGACAAGGAGTCGCCGAACGGCCGTTCTTCATTCTACGCCGCCGTCGTCGTTTCGTCGCGAATCGGCTCAGTCGTCGTCCTTTTCGTTCTTCTCAGCCTTGTCGTCGTCGTCGTCTTGCTTGACGACCTTGCCGTCGGGCGTGAGCTTCGCCTCGACGGACTTTCCGCCCGCCGTCTCCACGATCACCTCGAAGGACTTCTCCTCCTTGCCGTTTTCGAAGGCGAGGATCTCCTCGGCCTTTTTGATCTTCCCATTGGGGTGCTTGGCCGCGACGGCGTCGAGCACGGTCTTCGGCAGGTCCTTGGCGGCGACTTCCTTCTCGATCTCCAGGATCTTGCCGTCGGCGTTCAGCGCCACGTCGATGTTGTGTTCGTCGTCCTCAAGGGCGATTTCGAAGGACGTCTTTCCGTCCTCGACTTCCTTCTCGGCGGCTTTGATCTCGGCCTTGGGGAACCGGGCCTTCACGGCGTCGAGCACGGCCTTGGGGACGTCCTTGAGCGCGATTTTCTCTTCGTCGGCCCGCGCGCCGATCGAGAACGCGGTCAGACCTGCAAACAGGCACGCGGCGGCAGCGGCGTTTTTCATCGAGCACTCCATGACGAGGTGATTTGAGACGGGGGAGGCCTGGTACGTCCAGTTCCGGTCCCGAGTCCCAACGGCGCCACTCTACTGCGATTCCGTGAGGAGACGATGAGGCGAAGATAAGAACGATCTTATGTTCGACTCACGGCCGCCTTACGGTCGCTCCGTAGGGTTTGAGGGGCGCGGGAGGGAAGTCCTTTCCGCCGTTGCCGACCACGGATCGAGGGCCGGAATGATGACCACGCGGATGGATCTGACGTCGCGAGCGTCGCGTTTTCTGCATTGCAACCTCCTCAAGCTGATCGTCCTGAGTTACGTCCTCGCCTCCACGGCTCCCGCGCCGGGGCTTTGGATCAAGGACGCCGCGGTCGTGGACCTTGCGACGTCGAGCGGCCGGGTGACGATCACGACGCCCAAGCTGTTGCTTGCGCTTTTGCTGCTGAACGCCGGCTTGCGGGCGAAGTTGGGGCGGGTCGGCGGGATCGTCCGCCGGCCGGGGATGATGCTCGTCGGGCTGGCCGCGAACCTGGCCGTGCCGCTCCTGTTTCTGACCTTGATGGTCCCCGCCTTGCGGGCCTGGCACAATCCCGACGAGGCGGCGGTCGTCCTGATCGGGCTGGCCCTCGTCACGGCGATGCCGATCGCCGGGTCGTCGACCGGCTGGGCGCAGGCGGCCGACGGCGACATGGCGTTGAGTCTGGGACTGGTGCTGGGCTCGACGCTGCTGAGTCCGCTGACCACGCCCGCTTCGTTGCACGTGTTGGGATCGATCGCGCCGGGGCATTACGGCGCGGAGCTGCACCGCCTGGCCGGGAGCGAGACCGGCGCCTTCCTCGCGGCCTGGGTGCTGCTGCCGTCGCTTCTGGGGATGGCGGCCCGGTTCCTCCTGGGAGAGGATCGGGCCGAGGCGGTCGAGCGGAGGCTGCGGATCGTCGCGCCGACCACGCTCCTCGTCCTCTGTTACGCCAATGCTTCGGCCTGCCTCCCAGAGGCCCTGGGTCAGCCCGATTGGGACTTCCTGGGGATCATCCTGACGTTCGTCGGCGGGCTCTGCATCTCGACGTTCGCCGCGGGGTACGGGGTTTCTCGGCTGGTTGGGGCCGATCGCGGCCAACGGGCCGCGTTGATGTTCGGGTTGGGGATGAACAACAACGGGACGGGTCTCGTGCTGGCCTCGCTCGCCCTGGAGTCGCATCCGCTGGCCATGCTGCCGATCATCGTCTACAACCTCACGCAACATCTGGTCGCGGGGGGCGTCGACGCGATCCTGCGGAGGACGCACGCCGACTGACCGGACGCCCGGCCGAGTCACCGACGGACGAGACGACCAAGAGCCGCCGAGGCGTCCTCGGCGGCTCTCTTCGCTAATTCGTCGTCGGGGGTCGTGGTCGGGGCGGTATCAGGGAAGGTTGATGGAAACGGTGTGGTCCTCGCCGTCGAGCGCCGACCGGAAGGTGATCTTGAGGACGTGGTCGGGCGCGGCGTTGTCGATGATCCAGGGCAGGTTGCCGGGTTGGTCGATGCGATATCCGTTGATCGACCGGATCACGTCGCCGACGCTGAGGCCGACCTTCTCCGCCTGAGCGCCGGGGTAGACGTGGGACACCTTCATGACGTTCGATCCGCCGGCGTCGACGCTCAGCTCCTGCTCGAATCCCAGTTCGCGCGTCGAGAGCGGCGCGGTCTCGGCGGTGGGGGTCGAGGTCGACGTCGACGTCGTGGGGCGATCGAGGAGCACAGCGTCCGGGGGGGCGCCGGGGGCGGCGCCCGGAGGCGGGGTGATCCTCAGGTCGACCGACGAGCCGGTCGCGGCCGCCGCGCTGGCGTAGGGGGCGAAGACGGTCTCGGGGTAGGGGAGTACGCCGCTGTAGGGGCCGAAGTCGCCGTGAGACTCGTCGTCGATGTGAGCCACGGGTTGGGCGACCACGAGCGGGCCGGTCGGCTGGTATCGTTGGGTGGGGCCGTGGCACGCGTCGCCGGGGCCGCCGTAGTAGGGGAACGGCGTCGCCGCGCTGAACCGTCGGAGTCGAGGCGAGCCGTGCGGGTAGCCGGGACCGCCGTAGAACGGGTAGCCGCCGTTGGGGCCGACCCCCAGGCCGTAGCCGCCGTAGCCGTAGCCCTTGTGGAACCCCAGGCCGAAACCGGAGAAACCCGGTTGCAGGCCGGGGGGGCCGTAGCCGAGCCCGCCGAGCCCCAGCTTGCTCGGGAACAGACTGCCCACGAGGTTGGGCTCGACGGCCAGCGCCGCGCCCGGGATCGGGCCGTCGGCCTGGGCCGACGCCGAGACGCCGGCGGAGATCCAGACCCCCAATCCCAGGGTCAACGCCCTCAAGGGGAGACCGCCGCCTCTCTGCTTGATCGAGATCATGATAGGTGTTCCCGTAAATGATTTCGGGCTTGTGAATTCAGCACGTTATACGTCGATCGAAGGGCGGCGGTGGTCACCGGGTCGCCCGAGGCGGACCGTTGCCGACCGCGGGAAGATACTGAGGACGGGACGTGTCGACCGGCAGCACCTCGCCGGCCGGCCGGAGGTCGGCCAGCTCGCGGGCCGGATAGCCGAGGGCGTGGAACAGCTCGAACTGCGCCCGGTTGTAGTCGGCGACGGTCGTGAAGTACTCGTCGAAAGCCAGCTTCATGAGCTCAAGGGCGTAGACCGCCTCTTGCGGCCGATAGACCAGCACCAGGACGTTCTCGAAGCGGGTGGTCTGCTGCAACCCCTCAAGGTTGCCGTTGAACGTGATTACGGCGGTCCTGAGCGCGCGGTCGGCCTGGCTGACCCGGGCCGCGGCCGACTGGAGATGAGCCTGGGCCCGATTCACCTCCGCCGCGACCATGTCCTGGTTGCGGCGAAGCTCGACGATCGCGTTCGATTGCTGGCCGCGCTGCTGTTTGACCCGCGCCAGGTTGCCGATGCCGAAGCCGTCGAGCTGCCAGACGAGCTGATAGCTGACGTCGACGCGGCCGGTGTACTGGTCCATGCTGCCGTTGGGGCCGAGGCCGAAGAGGCCGGCCTGAATCAACATGCCCGCGCTCTGAAAACCGTTGATCTGGACGGCGGGGAGCAGGGGCCGGTATTTCTCACGGCGGATTCGCGTCTCGGCCGCCCGGATCAGCGCCCGATTCGAGGCCAGTTCGGGGCGGTTGGCCAGGGCGATCGGCATCAAGTCGTCGTGCGCCCGCTTGGGATCGATCAGCGTGACCTGGAGATGGTCGTGCTCCAGCGGCACGACGACCGCGCGCGGGTCGAGGCGAAGGACCTGCGTCAGGTTGGCGCTTTGGACGCGCCAGGCTTCGCGGGCGGCGGTGGCTTGTTGCTCAAGATCGGCGACCATGTTCCGCGCCCGGTCGACCTCGACCTTGGGCACCAGCTCGTTGCTGAGGTGGGCGATCCGCTCGACCAGTTCGTGGCCGCGTTCGACGGTGTACAAGGCCCCGGCGTACATGCCGCGATTCTGATGGACGTTGAAATACGCGGTCGCGGTCTGCATCAACGCATCGTTCTTGGCCGTTTGGATGTCCCATTGCTTCGCGTCGAGGACCTGGCGGGCGACGAGCGGCTCGAAGTAGGCGTCGGTCAGGTTGACGTAAAGGTTGCCGGCGAGGCCGCCGTAGAAGAAGTTGACGCTCGGCGCGGTCATGTTGCCCTTGTTGAAGTCGGGGCCGCCGCCGTCGTGGCGGATGTAGTCGGCGCCGAACGTCAGGACCGGCACCCAGAGGACCTTGGCCCTGGTGAGCTGGGCCTCGGCCACCCAGACGCTGGCCTGGGCGGCGGCGACGATCAGCGGGCGGGCGTCGGAGAGCCGCAGCGCCGTGGCCAGGTTGATCGGGAACCGGAGGTCCGAAGGCTCCACGGGCGCGGTCTTCAGCTTCATGTTGTCGACCGCGTGCTCCAGCTCCGTTTCGGTCGGCGAATCCGGCATCGCCGGCATCACCGACCGGGCGCCCGCGGCCTCCGGCGTCGAAGTCCCGGCTTGCGGGCCGGACGCTGGGGGCGTCGCGGGGGGGGCGGCTGCCGCGGCGGCGCGTGGCGTGGGGATCGGATTGTTCGGCGCGGGGGGCGTCTGACCCGAGCAGGGCGGCGACTCCGCCATGGCGACCGCAATGAGCACGACGGCCATCCATGGCCATGCGTATCGGTTCGTCATACCCTCCCCTCCCTGGAACGTGATCCTTGGCGCGGCGACGACTCGGAAAAGGCCGCTCCGCAGCCCCGCGAGTCGTTTCGTCCGTGTGAGCGACGTGTGATCATCCGACGCGTTGCGAGCCCTGCCCGGGCAACCTCGTGAACTCCCAAAGCGACGTGTCGGTGATGCCCGTGCGATGTCCGTAGGCTCCTGGACCCTTCGTCACGATCCAGTCGAGGAGCCGGGGGAACTTCGCGGGGTCGTACTTGATTCGGAGGAAGATGCTCGACGGTCCGGGGATCGCGATCCCCCGCGAGCCGGCGATGTCGAAGATGAACCCGTTCGACACGATCGCCCGGGGGGGGTAGTACTGCTTCGACAGGATGTAGAAGACCATCACCTGATTCGGCTCCCACTTCTCATCCCCCGTCAAAACTGGATAGGCGTGTTCCGGGCTTTGCCCGGCGAACCTGACGAAGACGCCGTCGCTCGCCTGGAACGTCACCCTGGTGCTGTTCCGCATCGTGATGGCGAGCACGTTGTACGTCTGACCGGGAATCGGCTGATTCGTCTGCACCGAGACCTGCTTGAACGGTGGAATCAGGATGTGGTTGATCGGCGTGGGGTTGGTGATGCGGGAGACCTGGTACCGCAAGGATCGAGGCGCCGGCTGATCCTGGGGGGGGGCCGCCGGGTCGGCCGCCGCGGCCTGGGGCCGGTCGTCGAGGGGGGGCTGGGGGGCGTCGGCTCCGGCCCTCGCCGCCCAGGCCGCCTGGTGCATCGCCGCGGCGCGCGCCCTGGGCCCCTGGGCCGCGAACGGGGCGGCCGCCCCTCCCACGCTCATCAACTGCTTCTGTTCCATCGGTTCGAGACCAGGACGGAATCTTACGATCAGACGGCGGTGCATGGACGGGGCCCCTCCCAATTCGATGACTGAGCAAACCTGTACCCTCGGTATGGAACGCCGACGCTCATCGAGTCGCCGGGGGCGGTCCGTTGCCGACCGGGGGCAGGTATGCGGGCCGCGACGTGTCGACCGGTTGGATCTCGCCCGGCGGCCGGAGGTCGGCCAGCTCGCGGGCCGGATAGCCGAGGGCGTGGAACAGCTCGAACTGAGCCCGGTTGTACTCGGCGACCGTGGTGAAATACTGGTCGAAGGCGATCTTCATCAACTGGAGGGCGAACACCACTTCCTGCGGGCGGTTGACCAGCACCAGGACGTCGCCGAAGCGGGTGGTGTGCCGCAGGCCCTCGAAGTTGCCGTTGAACGTGATGACGGCGGTCCGGAGCGCGCGGTCGGCCTGGCTGACCCGGGCCGTCGCCGATTGAAGCCTCGCCTGGGCTCGCGTGACGTCGCCGGCGATCGTGTCTTGAATGCGGAAGAAGTCGATGATGGCCCGCGACTGCTCGCCGCGCTGCTCCTTGATCCGCGCGAGGTTGCCGACGCCGAACCCGTCGAGCTGCCAGAGCGCCTGGAAGCTGAAGTCGGAACGACCTTTCCACTGATTGAGCTTGCTGTTGGAGCCGATGCCGAAGATGCCGGCCTGGATCTGCTCGTACGGGGTCTGGAATCCGTTGAGCATGACCGTGGGGGACATCGGCCGCCATTTCTCGCGGCCGATCCGCTCGATCACCGCCCTGACCAGGGCCTGCTGCGAGCCGAGTTCAGGACGATTCAGGAGCGCGACCGGCATGAGGTCGTCGAGCTTCCGGGCGGGGTCGAGGACGGTGACCTGAAGATGGTCGTGCTCCAGCGGCACGATGACCGCGCGGGGGTCGAGCCGGAGGACCTGCGTCAGATCGGCGCTGTTGACTCGCCAGGCCTCGCGAGCGGCGGTGGCCTGCTGTTCAAGATCGGCGACCATGTTCCGCGCCCGGTCGACCTCGACCTTGGGGACCAGTTCCTTGCTCAACTGGGCGATCCGCTCGACCAGGTCGTGGCCGCGTTCGACCGTGTACAGCGCTCCGGCGTACATCCCGCGATACTGGTGGACGGTGAAATAGGCGTTCGCGGTCATCATCAGGGCGTCGTTCTTGGCCGCCTGGATGTCCCACTGCCGCGAGTTGAGGACTTGCCGCGCCACCAGCGGCTCGAAAAACGCGTCGGTGGTGGCCACGGTCTGAATGGCGCCGGCGCCGCCGTAGAAGAAGTTGACGCTCGGCGCGGTCATGATGCCCTTGTTGAAGTCGGGGCCGCCGCCGTCGTGGCGGACGTAGTCGGCGCCGATGTTGAGCGTCGGCACCCAGAGGACCTTGGCCCTGGTGAGCTGGGCCTCGGCCACCCAGACGCTGGCCTGGGCGGCGGCGACGATCAGCGGGCGGGCGTCGGAGAGCCGCAGCGCCGTGGCCAGGTTGATCGGGAACCGGAGGTCCGTCGCTTCCAGCGGCGCGGCCTTCAATCTCACGTCCCTGGCGAGCGCCGACTCGCCGGGGGTCTCGGGGCCGCCCCCCTCCGGCGGGATCATGCCCGGCGGCAAGGCCGGGGGCAGGCCGCGGACGTTGGGGATCTCGGGCATCGCGGCCGATGTGCCGGTCGACGACGGCGACGAGGGGTTGAGGCCGGCGGGAGGCGAGGGCCTCGAAAGCGGAGCGTCGGTGGGTCCCGGCGCCTGAGGCAAGGTCGGCAGCGTGGTCCGCCCGTCCTGGGTCGCGATTCCCGAGCCGCCCGACGGCGCCGACGGCGCCTGGGCGACGCACGGCGCGGACGACGTCCACCACGTTAGCAAGACGACGATGGGCGTCCATGCCCTGACTGTTCGATTCCACATGCTACAAGTCACTCCATCCATGGGCCCCCGGCGTCTCGACGGCGACGGTCGATCCGGCCGTGCCGACTCTACGTGTTCATCGGCAAATTGCGGTTGACGGGATTGCAAAATCTCGGCTTGACTCCCTAGGAGGCTCATGACCCGCTCGGGAAGCCGACGCCGGGAAAGCAGGCTTCGCGATCGCGCCGTGAAGCTCGACGGGTGTTCGCCGAGCGCCGTCGCCTCGGCGCGCGGGGTCGCCCGCCCGACGATTCACGCGTCGGCTCCGTACCGAATCGAGAGCGCCGAACGCGCCCGTTTCCATTTATGTCGAGCGGCGGCCGGGACGGATCCGCCCGGCCGCCGCAACCGAGAAGGGCAGATCAGGGGATGCGGACCACTTTTTCGGTCTTGCCGGCCGTCGTGGGTTGGACGGTCTTGGGCGCCTGGCCGGTGACCTTCGTGTCGTCCTTGGCGGTCTCGATTTCGACGACGAGCCCGTCGGCGAGGATCGACTGATCGTCGAGGATTAATTGCTCAGAGCCGTCGAACGGCGTCCAGACCTCGTCGACCTGCGCCGTCGCGGACTTGTCGTCGGTGACCCGACGGTTGGTGACCTCGGTCCATTCGCCGTCGCTGACGCCGGTCTGGATCTCGGTCTTGACCGCGCGGCCGTTTTCGTACTTCCAGCAGTAGGTTTTTTCGCCGGAGTGGGTGAGGGCGGCCTTGGGGAGGGCGCGGACGTCGGGGCGCTCGATGATCACCTTGGCGTAGGCGTACATGCCGGGCAAGAGCTGGCTGCCGGGGTTGGGCAGGTCGATCTCGGCCCGGAGCGTCCGGCTCTTGATGTTGAGGGCCCACGAGGTGCGCGTGACGGACCCGTCGAGCGGCACGTCGCGGTACGCCCGGGCGAGGACGGTCGCCTTGGTCCCGATCTTGACGTAGTTGGCGTCCTGCTCAGGGATGTCGATGAAGATCCGGACCACGTCGGTGCGGTCGACCACGTAGATCGGCGCGGCGGCGCCCCCGGGCGCGAGGTGGGGGGACCGCTCCAGGGCCGTGGGGTCGCCGGTGGAGGGCATGACGAAGTCGCCGGTGTTGGCGTTGCGGCCGACGACCACGCCGTCGTAGGGGGCGGGGAGCGTGATGTAACCGACCCACGCCTCGATCCGCTTCGCCTCGCTGGTGGCGACGGCGAGGTCGGCGCGGGCGACCGCGACGGCGACCTTGGATTTGGCGAGCGTGGCCTTGTCGGAGAGCAGCTCGGCCTCGGCCTTGAGGATGTCGGCGCGCGCCGCGTCGCGCGCCGCCGCCGCCGACTTCCACTGATTGGTCGATTCGAGCAGCACCTGGGGGTCGACGACGCCGCGGCGGACCTCGTCCTCAAGCCGCTTGACCTCCGAATCCCAGCGCTCGACCTCGGCCGAATACTTGGCCAGGATCGCCTTCGTCTCGACGACCCGAGCCTCGGCCGCCTGGACGTCGGCCGCCGCCACGTCCACCATCTTGAGGGCCAGTTCGACCTTCTGGTCGTCGAGGCCGACGGTCGCCTTCTTGGTCTCGAAATCCTCGACGAGCTCGGGCACGAACAAGGTGGCCATGACCTGGCCCTTCTTAACCGTGTCGCCGATGTCCACGTTCCATTTCTCGATATAGCCGGTCAGCTTGGGAAAGATCGACGTCCGCTCGAAGCTCTCGATAAAGCTGGGCTGGCCGACCGTCCGGACGATGGTCCGGGGCGCCGCATGGATCACCTCGACGGACGGGGGTTTCGTGACGGTCTTGACCTCGGCCTTCTTCTCCTCATGGCATCCCGCCGCGACGAAGGCGACCGAAGCCAGGACTCCGAACGTCGCCGATCGGCTCGCGAGACGACGGGAACACATATCCCAAGCGGCGCGGGTCATTACGATTCTCCTGACGAAGGGGTTGGGCGGGATCGCCGCCGTCCCGGACGACTTTTCGAGTTCAAGCGACATTATCGATCTCCGTGCAAGTGGGGGGCGGACTCCGGCGATTGACCGTCGTCTCGGCTCGGATCGTCCTGGAATTCGTTCATTCGAGACGGGACGGCCTGGTCCATGTCGAGTTCAACGGGCTCGGCGAGATGCGGGGCCCCGTTCTCGCCGTGATGCGCGGCCGCCTCGTCGGTCGCGGCGCCGTGGCTCGCGTGTTCGACGGGGGCGTAGACCAGCGGATCGTAATGGAGGCTTTCGGGATCGTCGGGGTAGATCGACGGCGATCGCGGAATGCTTCGGCCCATGACGACCGCGAAGATCGACGGAAGGATCAGCAGGGTGGCGAACGTCGACATCACCAGGCCGCCGATCACCGCCAGGCCGAGCGGGGCCTGCATCTGGCTGCCTCGTTCCAGGGCCAACGCCATCGGCACCATGCCGACGGTCATGGCGCAGGCGGTCATCATGATCGGCCGCAGGCGGTCGCTCGCCCCCACGATCGCCGACTCGACGGCCGACGCCCCGCCTCTCCAGTGGTCGTTCATGAAGGTGACCATCATGACCGAATTCGACACCGAGACCCCCAGGCACATGATCGAGCCCATGAACGACTCGATGTTCAGCGACGTGTTGGTCGCATACAGGATCGTCGCGATCCCCGCCAGCACCCCCGGCACGGCGCCGATCGAAATCAAGGCCATCCGAGGCGACTGGAAGTAGGCGGTCAGGAGCACGAGGATCACGAACACGGCGACCCCCAGCCCGATCCCCAGCGACTGGAACATCTCCATCATCGGCGGCAACTGCCCCATCGGCAGCACTCGCACGCCGCGGGGGGGCTCGCCGGCCGCCTCGACGGCCGCGAGGACGCGATTGGAGGCCCGGCCCATGTCCTCCCCCTCGACGTTCGACGTCAGCGTCAGATAGCGCTGCGACATCGATCGATCGTATTGGCCCGGCCTCGTGCCCTGGCGGACCGTCGCCACGTCGCGGATCATCAGGTTGACGAGCGGGTTGACCGACTCGATCGGCAGGTTCTCGATCTCCTCGGCCTTCGTCATCCGCGCGGGAGGGATCAGGACCTCGACCAGGTAGTCGAAGCCCGTCTTGACGTCGACCCAGTAGTTGAGGTTGGTGAACCGGGTCGACGACGTCGACATGACCAGGGCTCTCCCGACGTCCTCGACCGTGACGCCGCTGAGCCCCGCCTTCTCGCGGTCGATCTCGATCTCGACGGTGGGATAGTCGAGGGTCTGCTCGAACTGGACGTCGCGGAGCGTGGGGATCTTCCTCATCTCGTCGCGGATCTTCTCGGCGAGCTCGCGGATCAGCTTCATGTCGGTGCCGACGACCCGCACCGAGATCGGCGTCAAGGAGCCGAAGCTCATGACCGAGGTCACGATGTCGCCCGGCTCGAAGCCGAAGGTCGACTTCTTGGCCTGCCGCTCGGCCTCCTCGGGACTGAGGCCCCCCTTCTCCAGCCGTTGGGCCAGCCAGGGGATCACCCGCTCGGGGAGGATCGTGCGGAGCCGCTCGCGGAACTCGGCGAGCTTGATCCCGCTGTCCTCCGTCAACGCGATCCGCAACATGCCGTCGTCGGGCCCCCGCATGAACAGCAGCATGTTGTCGATGCCGAAGTTCGGCGCCACCTGCCCGACGTAACCCATCGTGATCTCGACGTTCTCGGGCTTCGCCTCCTTCTCGATCTCCTCAAGACACTTCACCGCCAGCTCCCGGGTCAGCTCGAAGTTCGAGCCCGGCGGCGGTCGGAACCGGAGCACGAACTGCCCCGAATCGATCTGGGGGAACAACTCGGTGCCGACCTGCATCCCCAGCGCCGCGAGAGCCAGGACGCAGGCGCCGAGATAGACGGGCACCACCAGGTAACGGAGGCTGACGAGCCAGCCCACCCCCTTCGTGTAATGCTTGAGGAACCGGTCGAACAACCCCGGCTTCTTGTCCCCGTGATGGGAATGGCCCGAGTGCTTGATCAGGGCCACGCAGAGGATGGGCACGAACGTGCTCGACAGCACGTACGACGCGATCATCGCGAAGCCCACGCCCAGGGTCAGCGGCATGAACAGCGACCTGAGCGGATCGCCCATGATGAACGCGGGGATGAACACCGACAGAATGCAGAGCAGGGCCAGGAGCCGCGGCACCGCCGTGGCGTTGCTCGCGTGCAGCACCGCGGTGGCCATCTTGTCGGTGTGCTCCAACTGGACGTGCACGTTTTCGATCGTCACCGTCGCCTCGTCGACGAGGATGCCGATCGCAAGGGCCATTCCGCCCAGCGACATGATGTTGATCGTGTTCCCGGTGATGAACAGCCCGAACAACGACCCGAGCAGGGCCAGCGGGATGTTCGACACCACGACGATCACGCTTCGAAGGTCGCCGAGGAACAGCAGGATCATCAGGCCGGTCAGGCCGGCGCCGATCAGACCTTCGGTGGCGACGCTCTCGACCGCCGCCACCACGGTCGGCGACTCGTCGAACTCGAAGCTGATCTTCACGTCCTTGGGGACCGCGTTGCCGAACAACTCCATCGATTTATGAATGTCGGCCACGACGTTCAGGGTCGACGCCGTGTCCTTCTTGATGATCGGCAGATACACCGACTTCTTGCCGTTGACCAGCGCGTAGCCGTACGTGATGTCGACGTCGTCCTGGAACGTCGCCACGTCGCGGAGATAGACGTTCTTCTCGAGCCGGAGCGGGATGTTCCCCAGTTTCTGGATGTCGACGACCGTCGCATTATTGGAGACCACCGGCATCGCGTCGTGGATGTACACGTTTCCCGACGGGATGACGGCGTTGCCCTTCGCCAGCGCCTCGGTGATCTGCTGCGGAGTCAGGTTGTAGTCGCGCAGCTTGTCGGGGTTGACGTTGATCAGGATCGACCGCATGTTCGGCCCGAACGGCGAAATCGCCACCGTGCCGGGGACGTACTTCTGAACCAGCGGCCGAATGATGTTCTGGGCCAGGTCCCCCATGCTCCCCAACGAGGTCGTCTCGCTCTCGAAGACGAGATAGCCCACCGGCACGCTGCCGGCGTCCATCCGCATGATCATCGGCGGCAGAGTCCCTTTCGGCATCCACGACATCGCCCGGTCGGACATCGCCACGACCTGCGCCATCGCCTGCCCCATGTCGGTGCCGGGGAAGAACGAGAGGTCGCACAACGAGACCTGCTGGATGTTCTTCGAGTTGATGTCCTCGACGCCGTCGACGTACTGAAAAAGCAACTCCAACTGGTTGACGATGAACCCCTCGATCTGGTCGGGGCTCATGCCGACGTAGTCGAGGAAGACGTAGATCTTCGGGGTGTTCATCGAGGGGAAGATGTCCACCCGCATCCGGCTGAAAGCCAGGGCCCCGCCGGCGATGAGGGCCACGACCATCATCAGGGTCGTCACGGGTCGACGCATCGCGAATACGCTGGGATTCATGGATTCCTTACTCCGGTCGATTCCTGGCAGGTCCGACGTCCGCGCTTCGCGCCGCACGTCGGCCTAGGGTTCTTAAATATTTGGGTGTCGATAATCATTACGCTTGATTCGGCGACGATCGAAGTCGGGAGTCCCGCCAAGGCGGATCGCCGGGCGAGCGATCTCCCTCCTCGTCGGCGCCGTGGACTGGGTGGACGCTCCACGCGGCCGCCTGCTCCCGGATTGGTGAAGGAGGGAGGGAGGATCGTCCGTGCGGATTCGATCGGAGCCCTCGAGAACGACGCTTGGGGGCGTCGTCGTTTCGGTTGCGATCCCCGGCCGACCCGGGGGCGACGGCTGAAGATCTCGTCGATGCGCGGCTCGCGCCGGCGGTCCAGGACGTCGCCGCAACAGCGAGCGGAGAAGGCGCGCGGACCCCGCTCAACAGCGGAGTTGATGAATCGCTCGAACAGTAAGAGTGACGCCAAGCCGGCGGGGAGTCCCGAAACACAAGGCGACGGCCGCCGAGGCTGGAAGCGCAGAGGAAGCGCCCCCCATCCGGCGAAGAACGTCCTCGTCTTCGTCTTCCTTCGACGTGGCCTTGATCCATGCCCGCGGAGACTGAGTTTGCCAGTTGTGGCGTGAGTTGGACGTGGGTGTTCCGTAGTCGCGAGCGAGAGGGTTGAGGAGAATCGAAGGAGAGTGCGTCCAGGTCGACCTGAGCGGCGATACGACCACCGCCGTCAACAAGACGACGGCGGACCCCACGACGATCAAGAGTCTGAGGTTGCTTGGTCCCGACATCGCCCCGGCCGTCTCCATTTCGATTCGCTCATTAACGCTTTCTAAGATTATACAAACCTAAGATTCGGTGTCAAGCAACGTTCGACGACGGATTCCCGCGGGGGGCGGCCAATGTTCCCGACGACCCTCTCGCTCGAAAAAACAGCCATGGAAGCCCGAATCGCCAGCGAGTGAATTCCCTCGCCCTGCGTCCGGAGTATTCCCTCGCTGGCGCTTCGGGCTTGAAAGTGAAGGCTCATGAGGGGCGTCCAGTGCGGACCCGGCGGCCCTCCGGTACCTCTACTGTCACGGATTGCTGGAAT
>CALCIC010000807.1 GCA_937907405.1 uncultured Isosphaeraceae bacterium
GCCGTCGAGCCTGAGCCTCGCCTGGCGGCGACTCAGCGAGCACCTCGACCGCCGCGTCCGGGTCGCGTCCCCGAGTCGAATCATCACGGGCCGGCTGGTGGATCTCGACATCCAGCGCGGGCTGACGCTCGACCAGGACGAGGGGCGGATCCAGGTCCCGATCAGTTCGGTCGTGAGCCTGGAGGACGGCGATTCCTCCCGGGCGACGAGCGAGCCGGATTCGGCCGGAGGAGACTGAAGGCCCCCACGGTCCCAGAGCGCCCCGAACCCCGGCCCGTCGCGACGACCGCCGGAACGGCTTGCCGCGCTCTCGCAAAACGGGTCATGTTTTTCTTGGACGCGGTCGGGCGGTGGTGATAAGCTTTGCAGTTGAGTTCGCGGCCGCAACCTCGCCGGGCTCGCCTTGCCAGAAGCAACCAGAACGGAAACGGCCTCGGCCGCTTTCACGACACGCCTGAAACGACACCCAACCTTTGACGATCCGAAAGCGCATCGACGGAGACGAGGACCGGCGGCTGGACCGGCCGATGCGCTGGGGTTTGCAAACATCGCATGCGTGAGCAGGAGTCGAGACATGGCCGAAGCCGGCCTCGGGACGCCCTGTCGTCGGAGCCTGCTCGTTTCGGCGTTCGGTTCCTTGATCCTGATCTTCTCGGGAGCGGTCGCCGGCGGGGCGACGCCGTTCCGCGTTCTTGATCCAGGCGGCGGCGCGGCCCTGGACGATTCCTTGCGACAATCGGTGGGGGCCGCGGGCATGTTGGAACCGCACACGAGCTCGTTGCTGATCGATTACTACGAGACGTTCCTCCGCGACCGCGACCTCGGCGAGTTTCGCGACCGGGTGCTGGCCCGTTACACCGAGGAGACGCTCTGCCGGGTGCTGGCGTCCTCCCCGCACGCCAACGCCCGCCGCGGCGCGGTGCTGGCGCTGGGGGTCGTGGGCAGCTTCGACGGCTGCAACGCCACGCTGGGCCGGGCGATGCGCGACGACGACGCCGTGGTCCGCACCATGGCCGAGCGCGCGCTTTGGGTCGTCTGGTTCCGGGCCGACACCCCCGAGAACAACCAGACCCTTGAAGACGTCCGCCTGCTGGCCGCGACCGGCCGCCCCGACGAGGCCGTCGAGCTGGCCACCAAGCTGATCGCCCGCGCCCCCCGGTTCGCCGAGGCTTACAATCAGCGGGCCATCGCCTATTTCAAGCTCGGCCGATTCGCCGAGAGCGCCGAGGACTGCCAGCGCGTCCTGGCAGTCAATCCCTACCACGTCGGGGCGCTGGGGGGGCTGGCGCAATGCCAGATGCAGCTCGACCAGCCGCGCGAGGCCCTCAAGACGCTCCGCCGGTCGCTCAAGCTTCAGCCCCACAGCGCGGCGCTCAGCGACAACATCCGGACGCTCGAAGCCGGGCTCGAATCCGACGGCCCGCGCTGAGCGAGGTTCCGCCGCTGGGATGGGAACGAGATTCCGACCACGGAGGACGTTTTCCCTGGACGGTTCCTTGCATTGATCAGGCGTCTTGATCGTCGTCGTCGTCGGGCTCTTGAGAGAGGCCGACCGTCGAGGGCCGCTTCAGCGAGGGGCGATGCGGCCCCGCGAACGCCGCGACGACCTCGGGCAGCGCGCCCAGGTGCAGGTGGATCAGGCCGCCGACGGCGTGATGCCGGAAGTACAGGTCGTCGTCCCGCGAGAGCGAGCCGAAGCAGGACGGGCACTCGAACGGCTCCACGCTCGTCCGCAGGGTCCATCGGTCGCTCTTGTACCCGCGGACCTGGGCGCCGCGCGGCCCGATCCAGCAATCGCGGAGCAGGGTCCGGACGACCGGGCTGGGAGGGGTGGGGTTGGGGGCCAGTTCGGCGTCGAAGGGGAGGATTCCGGCCCCGGGGATCGACTTGCCGTTGATGACCATCGACCGGCCCAGGTAGGCCGTCCCCCCCCCTTCGCTATAGATCCGTTGACCGCGGCAGACGTGCTGGCGGAGCGCCGCGATCATGCTGAGGTTGGCGGCCAGCTCGTGGGCGTGCTGGTCCGGGAAGCCGCAGCCGATCATGACCAGGTCGACGCCGTCGGGCAACGCGCCGTCGCGGATCGGCGAGAACTCGACCAGGTGGGCGCCGAGGGCTTCGAGCGCTTCGAGGGTGTCGGGGAAGTGGCAGCCGAAGGCGTCGTCGCGCGCGGAGGCCCCGCGGAAGCCCGTCGGCCCGGCCTCGCGGCCGCCGGCGTCGCGGCCTTGCAGCCGCGTCGGATCGACCCGGCTGGTCGCGACGACGGCGAGGGCGTTCAGGTCGGCGTGGCGGAGGAAGCTCGCCCCCAGGGCGTCGAGGACGTCCCCGGTGAGCCGGATCTCGCCCCGCGCCGCGGCCTCGACGGCCCCCCGCGCTCCCGGCAGCAGGTCGACGGCCCCCACGACCGGAACGCCGAGGTTCAGTCGGATGAACCGGCGCCACCGCTCAAGCTCGAGGTCGTTGCGCACGCCGTCGAGGATGATCGCCTCGGTCCCCTTCGGCAAGTGCGGCAGATGGAACCAGTCGCCGTCGCGGGTCGCCTCGGCCACCGACAGCACCGACACGATCGGCAGATCAAGGATGCGGGTCAAGGCGCGAAGGTCGCCCCGGAAATCGCCGCCGCAGAGCGACGGCGCCGGCGACGACGGGCATGGGGACGCCGGCCGGACCGCGTCGAGCGCGCCCTCGACCACCCCCAGGCTGGCCGCGCGGGCGCCGGCGACGAACAGCGACTGGCAGACGCTCGGCGGCATCAACCAGGTGTCCAGGTGCCGCTCGGGCAGCCCGGTCGCCGCGGCCACGACCTCGGTCGTCGTCGGACAGGCGCTCGAGCGGAAGTGCTGGACTCGCCAACGGCTCGCCGTCAGGCCGGCGAGAACGGCCAGGCCGGCCGTCGAAGGCTCCGGGCCGGTCGCGGAGGTTGACAGGGCGATTCGGGGAACTGCCGTCATCATCGGATGTCGTGATCCACCAGGGAGGATCCGAGCGAACCAACGCTCGACCACATTCGGTATTCTACGCGGACTCCATGGATTTTTCCGCCGCCGCCGCGGATTCTTGCCAGATAAAACCCGATCGAACGTTTGACCGTCGCTCTTGGGGGATTGCTGGAATGA
>CALCIC010000808.1 GCA_937907405.1 uncultured Isosphaeraceae bacterium
CATCGAATAGCCCAGGCGCCCCGGCGGCCCGAGCCGGGATTCCAGGGCCTCGTAGTCCTTGACCTCGAATCCGAGCGCGTTCAACCCCACGTACAGGCAAAAACCGCCGCATCGGACGTCGACGCCTCGTGACATCGTGCCGTCACTGGGCTGAGACGCCAGACACCCGGCGAGAAGGGCGATCGTATGAAGCATCATGAACCCGCCTCATCATTCCATGGACTTCAAGGACGCGCGAACCCGCGCGATTTGACCTCGTCGATCAATCGATCCAGCCCCTCCCTGGTTGTATCCTTGGGCTTCTTGCCGCCGACCGTATAGGATTTTCCCGCTATGTTGTCTTCGATCTGAGCGCCGGCAATCCGCTTGAGGGCCGCGTGATCGAAGACCGAGGGGGCGGCGCGATAATCCGGATTGAAGTGCGTGACATTGTGTTTCCTGAAGACGGTTATGGCACGTTTATCGATTGGAGAATCGTACGTGTCTCGTATGGCTTTCTCGGCGAGGTAGAGCCGGCCCTGGGTGTCTCTGGCCCACCGATAGCGCGTGAGGTAACTCTGGCTCGACGAGGCGTACTCCAGGTGAACTTCAATGATCTGGCCCTCGACCTCGCGAGACGCGACGAGTCGCAGGCGCCAGCCGTCGAGGCCCTCGGAAACGAGCTCGATTTGATCGTCGTCGAGGCGTTTCACGACATACCGCTTGACCCCGGACTGGGGCTTCTCGGGATGCGGACCCATAAAGTGGATCCAGGGCGTTTCCTTGGCCAGTCCGCTCCAACTCTTCTCGGGCGTCAGGTCGGAAAGGTGAGGAGGACCGACCTTCGCGGGGTCGGAAATTCGAACGATATTCGGCTTGATCCAATGGATCGACATGGTCTTCTCGTCGCGGATCATGTCGTACACATGAACAGGATCGAGATTCGACTCCTTGACTTCGGGAGGCGACACGTAGGACCGCATCTCACCCCGAAATCGAATCTTGGTCTCATTCCAGACGAGCTTTCCCTGGACCCGCACCTGTGGCTTCTCCTCCCCCCCCTCGACGACACCGGATTCCGCGGTGTAGGACATTTCCCCCTGAGGATAACGCCCCTGAAACGAGCGCTGAGCGTCGCGCATCACCTCAAGCAGGGCGGGATCGCCCTCGATGGGCGGCTCGTTGAAAAGCGTCAGGAGAAGCGCCATCGCGACGATCATGGGTTGCTCCTGTTGAAACCGATGCAGCGTTATTTCCATTCACTTCGTGCAGCGAAAGTCCGATCATGAAGCGGTGCGGCGACTTCCGTCGGGATCACCCCGAGCGTCTCAGAGGAAGCCCATTCACCATGGTTTAAGATGGTCCGAGCTTTAGATTACGGGGAGAGCCCTCTCAGGATCCCTGTTTCGTCCGGAAGCAGCTCGAAACATCCCTCTAGCGCGGGTTATCGTCCTTGCAATGGGATAAAAACCCTCGCCTTCAGGTTTTTGCCCTGCTTGGCGGGAGCGCCGGTAACGATGACTCTGTGTTGACTTCGTCGTAAGCGGAGGACTTCAGTCCGGAGACCACGATGTCCTTAGACCTACCAGCTTCCAGGCGTCAGTAGTTGGATTCATCCGCAAGTTGATGTCGCGTCCGGACTTACGAATCGATTGCAATGAACCTTGGACATGACCTCAGTGTGTTATTTTGAACAGGTGTCGGAACAATGTCCAGCCGTGGTGTGACTTGAGATTACCTGGTTCAATTCACACCTATTGAATGGAGCCTCAAGCCAGCGGCATGAGTAATTGGTGATGCACTGATTCTCAGGTACGTCCCAGCAGAAGGTTGCTCCAGGAGGAACCTGGATAGTACAATGCTTGAAATTCCCGCTCATCTCCGACCTCGCCACACACAATCCCGAGGAGTTGCGCGCCGGATCGTCGCATGCGTTTTCGTAATAGATTGGGGTGCAATCGGGATCCAAGTCACAGCATGATCCAGTGTCGCCCCCGTGGAGGACCGCCATCTCGTTGTTGGTCAAGCCCCTCCCATGCGAAACTTGCAAGGCAGTCCCCAACATGGCGAGGACGAATGAAAGAGAGTAACAGGTGTTAATCACGAGCTTGCTCTGAAGCATCGCGGGTTCTCCCAGGAGATGGAGGAAGATTAGGTCGACCTGAACCAACCACTACTTCGCGCAACGCCGTCTTATCGATCTCGATGTCTTAACGCATCGGAGTATCGATCGTCCGCACAGGTCGGTCAAGCAAAAAAATCAAAATGTTCGCCTGGCTCCTGGCCTCGGTCGATTCAGGAACGCCCGGCGCACCAGGAGACCGCGTTGGCGACGGCCTTGCGGATCGAGGGGTGGAACAGGACAGGATAGGCTTCCGAGCCCGCCCGCAGATAGACGACGCGGCCCTTGTCGATGGTCCAGGTCATCCCGCTTCGGACCGTCTCGCCGCGCTCCCAGTTGGAGACGAACACGACCGAGTCGGGCTCGGGGACGGCGAACGGTTCGGAGAACATGTCGCTCTGCGGGACCGTGAACGATTCGATCCCCCGCGCGATCGGGTGCTCGGGGGATCGGACGGCGACCAGTTCGGGCTTGCCGTCTTCCCGCCAGGATCCTGGCTCGCACGGCATGCTGTTCATCAAGAGCCCGAACGGTTTCGAGGCGCACGATGCATGGAGGGCCAGGAACCCAAGCTTGCCGGCGCGGACGCGCTCGACCACGGCCTCGGCCCGATCGGCGGGGACCTCGTCGTGTCGATAGCGGCCCCACCAGATCAGCACGTCGGCGGCGTCGAGGTCGGCGTCCGAAAGCCCGGCGTCGGGCGCGTCGAGGCCCGTTCGCTCGACTTCCATCCCAGGAATCCGGCCGAGCGCCTCGACCAGCGCGCCGTCGATCCCGTCGGGGTAGACCGAGCGGGACGCCAGGGGCTCGCACCAGATCCGAACGCGGATCGGCCGCGCGGGGGCGGGTGAGTTCAACGAGGAGTCGTCGGCCCGGAGGTTTCGGGAGACTCCCAGGAGCAGAATGGCCAGCACGGACATTCGCACGAACGACCGGCGATCGACGTGCATCGAAGACCTCCTCGGGGGGGGGCGTGCGACGGTCGTTCCCGAGCGAGCGGAGACCGTGACACGAAAGGGGAGGGAGAGAAGGCGGGGTGGAACGAACGCGGCGGGATGAAGCTCTCGCTATACTTCGAGAATAATTCTACAGGGCCGGCCGACGGATTTCAACGGCCTGGTGTTGAATTGGTGTGGAAAGGGCGACCAGGAACATCCGTCCCATCCGTGAGGAGTGGAACGGACGATCTCGCTCGGGAAACCCCGGGCGCATGCATCGTCGATGGAGACGAGACAAGGCCGGGGGGTCGACGAATCGACCGGCCCCGGCCTTGTGAACCTCGAGGATGACGACGAGCGGCGCGGCGGCGGTCCGCCGTCGGGGTCACCGCTGGTTGAAGCGGACGTCCTGCACGACGTCGGCCTGGGCGTGCTCGACGAAGTGCCACGAGCATTCGTTGGCGACGACCTGGATCAGCTTGTTCTTGAACGCCGCCTGGCCGATCCCCGAGTCCATCGGGACGGGGCCGCGGACCGGGAAGGTCGTCTCCTGATAGTCGTCGTACTTCGAGTGGGATTCCTTCTCCTGGTCCGTAATCGGCTTCCCCTTGCTGTTGGTGGGGTAGGCCAGCTCGAACGCCTGGATGTGGACCTTGGCGCTGCCCTGAAGCACGTTCAGGTCGCCGGGCTCCTGGATTCGGAAGTCCTCGACCTCCAGGAAGATCACGTAGTCGGCCTCGAAGTCGCGAGCGGCGTCGGACGGGTCGGTCCAGTTGGGATGACCCTCGACCCAGGTCGCCACCTTCTCGGGGGTGACGACGGTGATCTTCTTGGTCTTCTTCAGGCCGTTGACGAACTGTCGGTTGAGGTCGCGCTCGATCCCCGGGAACTGGGCCTGGGCGTTCGAGGTGACGTGCGTCAAGACGACGACCTTCTTGCCCTTGAGCGAGGGGCCCGGGGCCGGGATCGTCGGCTCGAACGGCTGGAGGAAGTAGAACAGCGGCCGCGGGTCGCAGCCCGTCAGCGCCACGATCCCCACCAGGGCCGTCGTCAACACGGCGGCGCGCCGCATCCTCGTCATCGTCGTCGTCATCGTTCGGGGGGTCATGCTACAGCCCCTCCTTCCTTGGTTCGGGGGCGAACGGGACCGGGCCGGGCGCCGGCGCCGCGCCGGCGGGGGCCGGGTGGACCGGACCCTCGAGAATTCGGATCAACCAGAATGCCGAGCCCACCGCGACGATCGTCAGCAAGAGCCCCAGGAGGGGCGCCTCGACCGTCCGGAAACCGATCGGCCTCCGCTTCCATGAGCATAATATCAACCAGCCGATCAGAGGGACGGAAACGACCGCCAGCAACGCGCCGGCCGGATTGGACTTCCAGGCCCGATCCAGCCGCCCCCGGGCCGCGTGGGCGACCGCCGTGGTCATCCCACACGAGGGACACCGGCGGCCCGTCGTCGTCGCGAACGCGCAAGGACCAAGTCCCAACCGCTCGTGCGTGCCGAATCCGCGAGGATCAGGTTCCAAACAACGCGCCACGCCCAGCATGACTCCCAGTCCGGCCGCCAAGAGCAGCAGAAAACATCGGACCGGCCGCTTGAGTGGAGGTGGTTCCAAGGGTGGTCGTCGCCTTGCGGGCCGGCGGCCGGAGAAACCGGCCGTCCAGATGGGATCGCCAGGACGTGCGTCCGCAAGGTAGTTCCGAATGGAATTCCTTGCAAGGTCAAAGCACGTTCGATTTCCGATCGGCGCGCCGCCCGGTCAGAGCCTTTCGACCCAGGCTTCCGCTTCGAGCGAGGCGGTCTGCATCCGCC
>CALCIC010000809.1 GCA_937907405.1 uncultured Isosphaeraceae bacterium
CTTGAAGGCGACTTGGCGCACACCGCGATTGTCCGCCCATTTGGCGGCGATCAGTTCGGCGCCCTTGGGCGAACCGCCATGCAGCAGCACCATGTCGGTGTGTTTTGCGCGTACCTGATCGAGCTTCGCCCAGATGAGGCCGTGGTCATTGTAGTCGAGACCGCCGGTCAGGGCGACTTTGGGACCGGGGGGCAGCATTACCTCGGTCTCGGCCCGGCGTTTCGCGGCCAGGAAGTCGCGGCTGTCGATCATCGCGGCGGTGAGATGGCGATGGTTGACCATCGAGCCGGTGCGGGGACGCCAGGCGGCGCCCGTGTGGCGCTCAAACTGTTCGGCGGCGACGTCGCGGGCGACCGGGGGAAGCGCCTGGTACAGCGCCCGAGCCTCTTGCCGCTTGCCGTAGACCTCGTAGTATCGAAGATACCGCAGGACGGTGGCGACCGGAACGCCCTTGGCGGCCGTCTCGCAGAGGTGGCCGCAGCCGTGGCAGTACAGATGGGCCGTCGTCCGGCGATATTCTTCAAGCAATCGGGCGTCGCGGGAAGAGAGCTTCTGGTCGTGGGTCGCGGCGATGTTCTCGCGGAGGTCGCTGCGGTTGGTCATCTCGCTGACGGCGACCTGGATTCGGCCGTCGAGCCAGACGGTCTTGACGGCCGCGACCTCCTTCTTGAAGCCCTTTTCCTTGAGCATGGCCATCTTGTCGGGGAAGTTGACCGCCCCGCCTTGCGTCTTCATGGCGACCAGCCCGAGGTTGGCCTTCGCCGCTTTGTCGATGGCGCGCTGGAGGTCGTCGTGACGGTCCTTGCCGCCGATGTCGCGGAAGTTGTATTTGAACATCACCTGATCCATCCAGCCGGCCTCGGCCGCGGCGGTGAGGATCTCGGGGAGCAGCGCGTCGTGGCAGCTCAGGCCGCAGAACAGGATCTTCCCCTTGCGCTTCAACTCCTCGAACGCCCCCTTGACGTCCGGGTCGCGGAGCAAGGCGATCTGGCTCCCCTCGACGCCGTGGAGGTAGTAGCTGTCAAGGTAATCGGTCTTCAATCGCTTCAGGCTGGCGTCGAGGCGGCTCTCCAGGGTCTTGAGCGCCCCCGCGCCCCCCATCCCCTTGCGGTAGCCGGTGTTCTTGGTGACGAGATAGACGTCCTTGCGCATCTTGGTCCGTTCAAGGACGTCGCCGAGGACCGATTCGCAGAGGGTGTTCTCGTAGGACTCGGACGTGTCGATGTATCGGACGCCCGCGAACAGCGCGGCCTGGACGAAGCTCGGCGCGAGCTTCCAGCTCGTGCCCATGCCGAGGATGCTGACCTTGCGGCCGGTCTTGCCGAGCGTCGCGGTGGGGATCGGCGTCTGACCGTCCTGGACCGCCTGAGCGAAGGCGGGCGCCGCGGACTCGGCCGCGGCGAGCGCGCCGACCGAGCCGACCGCCGCGGCCGTCTTCAAGAACGTCCGTCGATCCCCCTGGTTCCCACGATGAGACTGCGATGGACAGGTCATGACTGATCCCTCTGTTTGATGATCCAACGGATCAGGGACGCCCGGAAATCGAGGTCGGGGGCCGGCGTCGTCCCGACGTATGTCGAATGATTTCGGACCCGATGCGCTGCATCATTCTGGCGATGTGTTTGACAAGGGGTCAACATTCTTCTCGGCTGCTCGAAGAAAAGGCGAACGCCCAGGCCCTCGAAACGACCGGTCCGAAGCGCCGGCGAGACCGTTCCTCCAGGTCGGCGGCCGCGCCGCCGATCGTCTGGCCGATTCACTCTCGGGCGGTTCGGGCTGGTTCGACGGAGCGTCCCTGGAACGCAAGAAGGCCGATGCGTCGCGAGGACGCATCGGCCTGAATCGCCTGGTCGTGATCGTTTTCCGAGGTCCGTCGATCCTTTCGGCGGCTCAGCCCGGAGGAAGCGGCGGCAGATCGATCGCCTCGGGAAGGGTCGGCAGCTCGTCGACCGTCGGCGCCGGTTCGCCGGCCGGCGGGGCCGGTTCGCCGGCTGGCGGGGCCGGCGTGTCGAAGGTTTCAAGGGCCGCCGGCGAGGGCGGCGCGGCCAGGGGTTCCGGCGAGGGGGAGGCCGGCAGCTCCGGTAGCGCTTCGACTGCCGGCGCCGGGGCGCTGATCGGTTCCACGGTCCCGCCGACCGGCATGGCGGCGTCGTCGACCAGGGGGGCGTCGGGGGCGGCCGGGGTCGGCTGGTCCGGGGTCCGCGAGAGGATCGGCGGCTCGCCGGCGGGCCGGTACGGAGGCAGCGGCGTCGGCGGCGGCCCCAGCGGCCCGATCGGCGCGGGCATCGGGGGGATCTCCTCGTTCGGGTTGGTGCCCGGCGGCGTCACGGGGTTGATCGGGTTGGGGGTCATCGGCCCCTGCTGTCGCTCGGGATACATCGGCCCGTCGGGCTTGATCGGATGCTGCTTGTGGCTGTTCTGGATGTCGCGAGCCTGGACGTAGGCCTTCCGCGGGTGCGGGCCTTCGGCGATCGAGATGTTGTTGTAGGCGAGCAACGTCCCCTTGGCTTCTTCAAGGGCCACGATCGAGATGTTGTAGGTCGTCTTGAACTGGGCTTCCTGGGCCACGGCCTGGGCGTACTGGCTGACGGCGTCGAGGAAGCGGTCGATCGTGATCCGACCTTCCTCGTAGTAGGCTCGCTGAGCGGCGAGGCGTTCGGCCGCCGCGGCCCGCAGTCGCGAGGCGGTTTTGTACTGCTTGTAGTTCGCGTCCACTTCCAGGAAGAACCGACCCAGCGAGTGCATCGTCTGGTGGACGACCTGCTGGAGATAGGCTCGCTGCCGGAGCAGGACGTACTGAGCCGAGCGGGTGTTGGCCAGCGGGCTTCGCATGCCGAGCGGCATCTGGAAGGTGAAGCCGACCTGCCAGGTCCGGAAGTTGTTGTAGTTGCCGGGGTTGCCCAGCAAGCCCGACGCACGCTGGCGGGCGGCGACCACCGGCTCAAGCGCCTTGATCGTCGCCCCGGTCATCACCGCCTCGGCCGTGTCGAGACTCTGTCCCAGGCCGTTGAGCTGGTAGAGCACGTTCATGTTCAACTGGGGCAGAAGCTGGTTGCGGGCGATCAGGAGCTGAAGCTCGGCGACGCGGACCAGCAACTGCTGCTGGACGATGTCGGGCTGGAAGGTCACCATCTGGGCGAGGCTCGACTCCCAGTCGGGCTCGAGCCGGGCCTCGGTCGGAGGCGTCACCGGGACGATCCGCCGGCTGTCGGCCGGGGGGAGCCCCAGGATGTTCCGCAACTGGCGTTCGGTCGTGATCACGTCCGACGTTCGAGTCACCAGGTCGAGATTGAACTGTTCCAGTCGCTGCTGGGCCTCGGCCACGTCGGCCACGGTCCCCTTGCCGACGACAAGCTCGGCCTGCTCGCGATTGACGATCTCACGGGCCAACTCGACCGCCTTCTCGGCGCTCCAGAGCTGGACGTGGTTCTGAGCGAGGCTCCAGTACTGCTGTTCGATCGACCGCACCTGAGCCATGATCTCGGCCTTGAACCGCCAGACCGCGGCGTCGGCGTTGAGCCGCGCGATGACGATCGGAGCGCGGTTGGCTTCGAGGCCGACCGGAGGGCCGGCCGACTGGCCGGGCAACGGCGCGCTACCCATCAAAGGCTGGTTGAGCGTCATCTGAAGGTTGGTCGTGTAAACCGAGGGCGTGACCAGGAACGTGCTGTTCTGGTACAGCCAGTTCACGTTGTGAACGATGCCGAGCGTGGCGCCGGTGGCCGTCCGCTTCTGCAACCCGGTCGCGAAATTCACCGAGTCCTGTCGTGAGATGACCGGCGTCTTGGTGCCGGCGAGATTCAACGTACCGCCCTGGATGGCGTTGTTGAACGGCGACGTGTTCTTGCCCCAGTTCAGGCTGGTCGTGAACGCCGTGTCGAAGACGCTCAGCGCCTGGGCGATCTGGGTCTCCTGGATCGCCGGATCGTAGACCGATTGCAGCGTTCCCGCACCCAGCGCGCCGGCGATGCCGCCGCCGGCCCCCGTGTTCAACGGCGACGGCTCGAAGCCGCCGATCGGGATGCCCTGGGCGCCGAACGGAATCACCCGGACGACCTCGGAGTTGTCCAGGCCGATCCGGATCGCCTCTTGCAACGTCAGCGGCCAGATCTCGTCCGCCTCGGGATCGTTGGTCGTGCGCGGTTTCGCGACCTTGGGGAGCTGAAGCGGCAGGCTGTTGGACAGGAAGTCGGCTTGCTTGACCTCCTTGTCCTCCAGGGCCATCTTCCCCATATTGTCGTGAGGGACCGATTTGGTTTGATCAATGTAGGGAAGCCTTTGGCACCCGGACGAGCTCACCCAGGCCGCCAAAACGGCCATATGAGTCCAACGGTTCGTGCGTAAGGTCAATCGCATGGCCAGCCGTCCTTGACTAAGATCGCCATGTGACGCGTAACTCGAGGCGTGGGACCACGCCGCGCCATCCTTGGCTTGGCTCACGGAGTCTACCGCCCACGACTCGACTGCCGCGGTCGCATTCGGGCCGCCCCGGTCGCGGCCTTCTCGACGCCCACAAGGAACGCCCAGAAGAGATGCGTCGACCGACCCTTCGTGCCGAAAACAAGTTGTGAACAGGCGAACATCGAAATGAGCCGAGCGAGATCACCCGAATTCGAGTGATGGATCGGCCTGTCTGACTGTATCGGATGTTCGTGATCTGCGACTTGAAACGATGAGGCGGATATTACGGATTATGCCGAATCGGTCCTAGTGCAAAAGCGTCGGCATGCACGAAACCTTAAAGAAAATCCGAACGCCCCCCCGTCGTCCGACCGCGGACGGCCCCTCGCCCTACCGGCTTGAGGCCTCCGTCTCCGGTCGCCACGTTCCTAATAGGGACGCCCGGAACCCGGGCTTTCCCGCATAATCGAGCGAGCGCGCCGATGATCGCGGCCGCGGCGGTGGAACCCGTCGCGTCAGGCGGTCTCGTCGCGGAGGTCGGTCCCGGCGGGGAATTCGACGTACGGGACGCCGAACAACCGCTTGAAGTAGATGACCTCGCCCGGGTCGGTCCCTTCCAGATAATGGCCGGCGAACTGAAGGGAGTAGCCCCCCAGGAAGAAGACCAGCGCCAGCACGAAGACGGGAAACGACACGAGGTACGCGTAAACCGCGAACAGCAGGACCCCCAGAATGGTGGGAGGGATGCCGATCATGTGGAGCACGAAGCTGATCGCGCTGGGATGGCGACGCAGCCAGTGGTCGACGAGGGCGTGCGGCGGTTCGGGCGGGTAGATCATCGGCGCGGACCTTGTGACGACGAAACGGCGG
>CALCIC010000810.1 GCA_937907405.1 uncultured Isosphaeraceae bacterium
GTCGGCCGCAAAGGAGGCCGCAGACGCGGCCAGACAGGAAGCCAGCCCAAGGGCCATCGCGTCACGAACACGGAATGTCATGGCGGGTCTTACTCCTCACCCGAACGCCAAAGTGATCGCGACCTTAGCCAGCTTTGATGTCGCAAAAAAACCATGATACGCTCCCTCGGCCGATCGTGCGACATGCTGGGCGTCCCTTTGGATTTCAGAGGGTGAGCGGCTCGAAAGCGGGTGGGAGATCGTAGTGCAAGAAAGGTTGATGGGTAGCCTCGAATTTCCAATTTCTCGCACACGGAGGGCGTCCGACAGGTCGGTCGTGGAGCGGAAAGGTCCCAGCCAGGAACGCGCGGAGTAGAAAAAACCCCTCGGCGGCCGAGCGACGGCCGCCGAGGGGTTTGAATGTTGAGACCTGAACCGGGCGTCGAGCGATCGAACCCGAGCGTTGGAATCAGGCTTCGACTCGCCGGCGCATCCGGCGTCCGAGGGCCAGGAGGGCGGGCAGGCTGATCAAGCCCAGGGCCATCGAGCCGGGTTCAGGCACCGCCAGGATTTTCGTCGTGCTGGACGCGCCGATCTTCTGCCCGTCGGTAGCCGGCCCCATCGTGATGATCGTGGTGCTGGTGAGCGTGAACGTGGTCGCGCTGCCCACGTCGGTCCTTTGGTCAGGTTGCCCGGGGCTCAGATTCAAGGCCGTCGGGATGAACGTCGCAAGGGCGGAACTGACGGCGGGGGAGGCGCCGTTGTCGAACGTGCTCTGGAACGTCCGCTTCGAATCAGTCGCATCGTTCGAGAAGGTGTTCGACGCGGAGGTCGTCATGTATTTCGGATTGCCGGATGGGAAGCTGAACTGGTCGTCGGTCGCGACGATCTTGATGGAGGCGACGCCGGTCGGGTCGATGACCCCCAGGCCCTGTCGGTCCAATGACACGGTCACGGTCATTTCCGCCTTGTCATTGCTGCCCGGCGTTCCCGTGGACCCGGTTGAAGTCGCGGTCAGGCCCAGGAAATTGAAGTAGGTGAGAGACCCATTGATGTCCGCACCAGTCAATTGAATCGTCCCGGTGCCACCGTCGGTAAAGGTGGCGGCGGGGAGGGCGCTGCCATTCTCGTAGATCGCGATCGTAAATCCAGCCTGGGCCGAGGGGGCTAGGAGGGCGGTCATGGCCAGGGCGGCCAGGATCGGCGCGACCCATTTTTTTGTCGCGTGGAGCATGCAAAAATCTCCTCTGGGTGAGTTTCGTTACGGGTGCTTGGCGGCAGTCGAGGTCGATGGAAGTCGGTGTGGGGCCATGGGGGTGGGGCTCTTCCTGATGCCGCGACCGACCTTAGGCTTCTCGATCAGGACGACGCATGGAGAGTCGCGCAACGTCGAGTGCTCCTCCGAGCAGGGGGTGAACCGTAAGTAAGGTTGAAGGTATGCTTTGGGTCGACTCGCAAGCCGCGGGCCCACCAAGATACCCAGATCGCCATGCAAGTCCGGCTTCGGTGATTGGGCGATGAGCGGCGTCGGATGATCCAAGGCTCAGGCCGTGAAATCGAACGCTCGGATTCGCTTCTCTCGGACGAGGCGGCGGGAGCATTCCTTCGTGTGTTCGATCCTTCTCTGGATTCGCGCGCCGGTGCTTCTTGAGGGCCAGGACGTTCCATCGAAAGCACGAAAGACGCCAGGCTCAACTTGGGCCGAGTGCAACAGCGAAAAGCATGCCGAGGGCTCTGCCTCAGCGCGACTTCCGCTCCGCCCTCTCCATGCAAATTCAATCCTCAACTAGATAACAACCGTTACGACGGGACAATGCAAGGGGTGGCTGACTCTCGCCCCGTGTTTTTTTGTGCAACGAGCGCAAAGAAAGCATCGGAGTCTCATGCTGCTGCGATATTAAGCGGGCGAGCCGTACCATGTTGTGACTTCTCGACCGATGATGATCTGGAACAACACGAGGGGGAGGATCGGCCAATGGCCAGGTCGGGTGCGTCCACGCGTCGTCGACGCCGACGCGCGTCTAGCTTCCGACGTTTGAGCAAAGTTGTGAGCGAAAACCCGCCGGCTTGGTTCAATTTCTGGCTGTCCGATCTGGCGGCGCCGATTTGTTTCCAAGTAGCGCGTGAGGATGGATCCGGCCGGCCGAGGCTTGCTCGCGTTGCGGAAGGCCGTCGACCTTCGCGGCCCTGGACCATCGTGTCTCGGAATAATTACGGGAAGGGACCACGTGTTGATTATCGGGTCGACTCGTTTTTAGATCGCGGCGGCAGAAGGCCCGAAACGGCGGCCGTCATGGCGCGGACGCCGGTCGCGACGCTCCCTTTGGGTTCCGGGTGGTAGAGCGAGGAGTGCAGACCCGGCAGTTCGATCCCCTTCGCCCGCGCCTCCTCGATCCGCCCGGCATCGATGGTGCCGATCCAAAACATCATGATCGGTACGCCATCCTCCGCATAGAGTGCGAAGTCTTCCGCCCCCATGACGGGGTCGACCGGCTTGACGCGGTCGTCCCCGAGTTCCTTCTTGAGCAGCGGCGCGACTCTCGCGACCAGATCGGGGTTGTTGACGGTCGCCGGGGTGTACTCCTGGACTTCCACCGACGGCGCCGGCGCCCGGTGCGCCTGGGCGAGTCCCTCGACCCGGCGCTCGATTCCCTTGATGAGCTGCAGGCGGACGGGTTCGGAGTAAGCCCGGAGCGTGAGTTGGAGCTTGACCTCGTCGGCGATGATGTTGTGTTTCTGGCCGCCGTGGATCGAGCCCACCGTGACCACGGCCGGTTGGATCGCCTCGACTTCCCGGCTGACGATGGTCTGGAAATCGAGGATCGCCAGTGCCGCGAGAGTGATTGGGTCGACCGTCAGATGGGGCATCGCGCCGTGGCCTCCCTTGCCTCGGATCGTTACGTTGAGCGACGTCGAGCTGGCGAGCATCGGCCCCGGGCGGTAGAACACCTCGCCGACCGGCGAGTCGGACCTGCAATGCAGGGCCAGGGCGAAATCGGGTTTGGGGAACCGCTTGTAGAGGCCGTCGTCGAGCATTTTCCGGGCCCCGCCGATCGTCTCCTCGGCGGGCTGGCCGATCAGGACGACGGTCCCCGACCACGCCTCCTTGTGCTCGGCGAGCCAGGTCGCCGTGGCGACCAGACAGGTCATGTGGACGTCGTGGCCGCAGGCGTGCATCACGCCGACCTCGCGGCCCAACGGGTCGATCGCCTTGGCCTGGCTCGCGTACGGCAGGCCGGTCGCTTCGGTCACGGGCAGGGCGTCCATGTCGGATCGAACCAGGACGACCGGCCCCGGCCCGTTTTCGATCACCCCCACGACCCCAAACTTGCCGACGCCCGTCGTGACTTTCGCGCCCACCTTCGTCAACTCGTCGGCGATCCGTTTCGAGGTCTGGACCTCCTGAAACGAGAGTTCCGGGTGGGTGTGGAGATCGGTGTACAGACGTTGGAGTTGTTCCTGGCGGCCCTCGATCCAGGTCGCGACGGCCGTGGGGGACTGAGCCGAGACGCTCGGGCCCAGGCCCGCCGCGACGACCACCAAGAAACCAACCAGCCAGCGCGACATGGGACGTTCTCCAAAACCAAGAACCAGGCGGGGGAGGTTGTCGAAAATCAATGGGGCGCAAGGAAAAGGGCGCTGAAGTTATTCGACTCCCATCTGCTTCTGCCAGGCCTTGGCCTTGGCGTCCTCGGCCTCGGGGATCTTGCCGCAGCGCTGGTAGATGACGGAAAGCGCGGTGTAGCTGAATGCGTCGTCAGGCTCGATCTCGGCCACCTTGAGAGCATGCTTGATTGCCTTGTCGGCTTCGGCCAGATCGGCGTAGAGCTTGGCGAGCATGCCGTGACCGATTGCGAAGTTGGGATCGAGCGCGACGGCCTCCTCCAGCTTGGCGGCGGCGCCGGGTTTGTCTCCCTTGTCGCGCAAGTCGACGGCCTGATCATAGAGTTCATCGGCGGTGGGCATGGAGGATTCCTGTCCTGTCTGTCGCGATCGCGAGGTGAAAGGGAAACGAAGCATTGACCGGCCGTCTCATTCTAAGCGGATCGTCGGGTCGGCCGCCAGATTCCGGAGCAGGGGGCCGATCGAGATGCGTCGGGCTCTCGCTTCGACCGTCCGCGACGATTAGAATAATGGGACTTGGTTGATTCGAGCGGGATTTAGGCGAGGACTGTGTATGTTGCTGGCGTTCACGGAACAGGGGAGCGGCCCAGTCGTCGTCTTGCTGCACGGCTTTCCGCTCAACCGCGCCATGTGGGCCGAACAGATCCAGACGCTGAGCGCGTCGTACCGGGTGATCGCGCCCGACCTCCGCGGCCACGGCGACTCCCCCGCGCCCGACGCGGTCTACACGATGGATGCGATGGCCGACGACGTGGTCGAGCTGCTCGACGGCCTGGGCGTCGTCGAACCGGTCGTCTTGGGGGGGCTGTCGATGGGAGGATACGTCGCCCTGGCGATGGCCCTCAAGCACCCTTCCCGGTTGCGAGCGCTCATGCTGATCGACACCCGGGCCGTCGCCGATTCGCCCGAGGCCGCCAAGGGTCGCGAGGAATCCGCCCAGGCGGTCCTCAAGGCCGGCAGCCCCCGGTCGGTCGTCGAGGCGATGATCCCCAAGCTGTTCGGCAAGTCCACCCTCGATCAGCATCCCGACCGGATCGAGACGATGCGGGTCGAGATGGAGAAGACCTCCGCCTCGGGAGTCGCCGGCGCGCTGCGGGGCATGGCGATCCGTCCCGACCGCCGCGGCGAGATCGCGCAGATCACCGTCCCGACCCTTGTGGTGGTCGGCGAGGAGGACGTGATCGCTCCCCCCGACGAGGCCCGCGCCATCGCCGAGGCGCTGCCCGACGGCCGCCTTGAAGTCGTTCCCGGCGTGGGCCATCTCTCCCCGTACGAAAGCCCCCGGGCGTTCGACGAGATCGTGCTGCGGTTCCTCCAGGGGTTGGGTCGGGGCGAGTCGGACTGAATTCGGGCCGAGGAAGAGCAATCGGAAAATCGGAACCGCGTGTCGCCGGCGCGTTTCGCAGAGCGAACCACTTCGCCCGTCGGCCCGGGTCCTCGTAGGGTGCATCATGTCCGAGACGCGTCAAGAAAGCCTCGTCGCCACGGCCGCCGGCCTCCAGGACCTGATTGAACACATCAAGGCCGAGGGACGATTCGGGTTCGACACCGAGTTCGTCTCGGAGGACACGTTCGAGCCGGTCCTCTGCCTGATCCAGGTCGCCACGCGAACGCGGCTGGCCGCGGTCGACCCGCAGGCGGTCGGCGACCTCGGCGGGTTCTGGGCGCTGGTCCACGATCCGTCGATCGACGTGGTGATGCACGCCGCCGGCGAGGACATGCGGATCTGCTTGATGCGGACCGGGGCGTTGCCCAAACGGATCTTCGACGTCCAGATCGCCGCCGGGCTGGTGGGTTTCAGCTATCCGCTCAGCCTGGTGAACCTGGTCGGCCAGGCGCTTCGGGTTTCGCTCGCCGGCAGCGAGACCCGCACCGACTGGCGGCGGAGGCCGCTCACCCCCGCGCAGGTCCGCTATGCGCTCGACGACGTCCGCTATCTGCTGGAACTGGAAGACCGCCTGCGGGCCGAGTTGGACCGGCTTGGCCGGACCGAGTGGGCCGAGGCCGAATTCGGGGCCTTCCTCGCCTCGATCGTGGATCGGGCCGACGAGCAGCGCTGGC
>CALCIC010000811.1 GCA_937907405.1 uncultured Isosphaeraceae bacterium
AACCCGTGCCGCCCTCCCGACGCCAGCCGCGCCACCCGCGACGACTCGGGGTGGAAGACCGACGACCCCATGCCGACCATCCCCGCGGCGATCAGGATCGAGACGAAGCCGTTCGCCACCGACAGAAGCAGCAGACCGATCAAGGTGAAGACCATCCCCGAGGCCAGGGAGAACGGCATGGGGCGTCGGTCGGTGGCGATCCCGACTACCGGCTGCAACAGCGACGACGTGACCTGAAACACGAACGTGATCAGCCCGACCTGCGTGAAGCTCAACGCGTACCGGGCTTTCAGCAAGGGATAGACGGCCGGCAAAAGCGACTGCATGCTGTCGTTGAGCAGGTGTGAGACGCTCAGGGCCGCCAGGATTGCGAACACCGTCCCGTCCGCCTTCGCCCGCGACTCCGACAACGCACACTCGCTCGAATTCATCGCCATCGACCTTGATCTCCCTGGCTTCCAATCGTCCCCGACCGCCTCGTCCGAGACGGGTCTCGTTTCATTATTAAGATCCGTCAAGGACACGAGCCTGATTCGTAAGGTTCGGGGGCTGGCGACTTCTCCGGGCCGCCGCCCGAGCCAGGGCCGCGGAGAGACGGAATACGCCCCGAGGCCCATGGTTGCGGGCGATTTCGAGAGGTTTGTACAATCATTCCGCCGCGCCGCTTGACTCGACCCTCCCAAGCCCCTACCTGGAAGTTCGCCCATGCCCCCTGGAATCCTGCCACGGACGCGAGCCGTCCGCCCGCGTGCGATCCTGATTCTTGGTCTCGCGACCGCGTTGGCGGGGGCCCTGAACCGAACCAGCCTGGCCGACGCCCCCAAGGTCGCCGACGGGTTCCAGATCAAGCTGATCGCCGCGGTGCCGGCCGTGAAGTATCCGTGCCAGCTCGCCACCGCGCCCGACGGCTCGCTGTTCGTGGGCGAGGACCCGATGGACCAGGTCGGGCCGGCGGACAAGCCGATCGACAACATCCTCCTCTTCCGGCCCGGCAAGGAGCCCGTGGTCTTCGCCGAGAACCTGAGCGCGATCTTCGGCATGCTCTGGCACGACGGCGCGCTGTACGTCATGAACATGCCCAACCTGACCGTGCTCCGCGACACCGACGGCGACGGCAAGGCCGATCAGCGCGCCGAGATCTTCAAGGACATGGGGGTGGCCGCCGGCTTCCCCAACATGCTCAACGACCACATCGTCTCGGGCATCCAGATCGGCATCGACAACTACCTGTACATCGCCGTCGGCGACAAGGGCGTCCCCGGGGCCACCGG
Organism: uncultured Isosphaeraceae bacterium; assembly: GCA_937907405.1. Classification (GTDB taxonomy): domain Bacteria; phylum Planctomycetota; class Planctomycetia; order Isosphaerales; family Isosphaeraceae; genus Paludisphaera. Next base: position 1,272 of record CALCIC010000811.1, read on the forward strand.
CCCGGATGGTCGAACCGTCCAACTCAAGGGAGGCGGCGTGATCCGCTGCCGGCTCGACGGCTCGGGCCTTGAGGTCTTTTCGTCGGGCACCCGCAACCACCTGGAGCCGAACCTCGACGCCCGCGACAACCTGTTCACCTACGACAACACCGACGACGGCCTCGGCTGGTGGACCCGCGTCACTCACCACATCGACGGCGGCTACTACGGCTATCCGTTCGATTATCACGACCGCACCGACCGCATCCTCAAGCCGATGGCCGAGTACGGCGGCGGCTCGCCCTGTGGCGGCCTGGTCTACAACGAAGACGTTTGGCCCGAGAAGTACCGCGGTCGAGTCTTCTGGACCGAGTGGGGCAAGCGGTCCGTCCGAAGCTTCCGGTTCGATCCCAAGGGGGCGAGCTTCCAGGTCGGCGACGTGATCGAATTCATCGAGGCCGGACCGGTCGAGGACTTCCGGCCGATCGACCTGGCGCTCTCGCACGACGGCAAGACGATGTACGTCGCCGACTGGTCGATGGGAGGATGGGGCAACAAAAAGGAGAAGCTCGGCCGCGTCTACGCCGTGACTCCCAAGGAACCCGACCCCTCCCCGCGCCGGTTCCGGGGGGTCGATTCCGATCCGGCCGACCGGCAGATCGCCCAACTCGACCACTCGTCGCTGACCGAGCGCAAGCGCGCTCAGGCCGCGCTGGTCCGCCAGGGCAAGTCCGCGCTGGCCGCCGCGACGGCCGCGCTGGCCGCCGATGAGACGTCCGAGCTGGCCAAGCGGCATCTGGTCTGGGTCGTCGACGGCATCGCCGGAGGATCGCCCGACGCCGCCACGCCCCTGATCGCCGCGCTGGATTCGGCCGACGACGACGTCCGCGCCCAGGCCGCCCGGGCGCTCGGCGAGCATCCGGGCCCCTTGGCGACCGTCGCCCTGGTCGACCGGCTCAAGGACGCCGAGCCTTCCGTCCGGCTTCAGGCGATCATCGCGTTGGGCCGGATCGGCGACCCTTCGGCGATCGACGCGTTGACGCCGATCGTCGCCGACGACGATCCGTACCTCGCGTTCTCGGCCCGCAAGGCCCTTGAGCGGATCGGCGACTGGTCGGCGACGTCCCGGGGGCTCCAATCGACCGACGCCAGGATCCGCGCCGGTGTCTTGCTGACGATGGAGCGGGTCTACGACAAGGGCGCCGTCGCGGCCCTCGCCGAGTTCGCGTCGTCGAAGTCGCACGATCCGGCAGAGCGCGCCAGGGGATTGACGTTCCTGTCGTCGGCCTGCCGCAAGGCGCCCCCCTGGGACGGCGCGTGGTGGGGGACGCAGCCGGCCCGGAACAAGGCGCCGGCCAAGACGATCGACTGGGAAGGGACGGCGCTGGTCGTCGACACGATCCACGCGCTGCTGGACGACCCCGCGCCGGCCGTCCGCAAGGCCGCGGCGCTGGCCGCGGCCGAGGTCGCCGACGAAAGCGCCCTGGCCCTCCTGCGTCCCCGGTTCGAGAAAGAAGCCGATCCCGACGTCCGGTCGGCCTTCGCCCGCGCCCTGGGCGGCCTCGGCGACGAGGACGCGCTGCCGATGCTCGCCGCAGCCCTTCGCGACGCCAGGAACCCCGACGCGGTTCGCGACGCGGCGCTCGACGCCGTCAGGACGATCGGCGGCGACCGGGCCACCCAGGCCCTGGTGGAAGTCCTTGGCGACGAGACGCTGAGCGAGGAGCGTCAGAAAGTGGTGATCGCCGCGCTCGGCAAGTTCAAGGCCGACGCGGCCGTCTCGGCGCTGGTGCAGTCGCTGGGCAATGCGGCGCCGACCGTCCGCGACGCGGCCGTCGGCGCGCTCGCCTCGGTGCTCGGTTCGCAGAAGGGGGGGGCGTCGATCTCGGGAGTCAAGGCGATCCGGTCTCGCCTGCGCGATGGCTCGCCCGATGTCCGCAAGCGGGCCGTCTCGGCCCTCGGCGCCATCAAGGACCGTGAGTCGATCCCCGAATTGATCGCGGCGGCCGACCAGGAAGAGACCCGGTTCGAGGCGGTGGCCGCGCTCGCCGAGATGCCCGACGTCAGGGCCTTCCCGATCTACCTCCGCGCCCTCGGCGACAAAAGCCCCGACCTCCGCCGTTACGGCGCGACCGCCGTCGCCAAGCTCCGCGACCGGGCGATTCCGATCCTGGAGCAACTCGCCAAGCGGAACGAACTGCCGACCTCGGCGTTGCCCGAGCTGCGCGCCGTCTTCAACGGCCTCGAACCGATCCAGACCTGGAAGCTGCTCGGCCAGTTCGCGATCTCGGACGAGGCGCCGTTCCCGATCGACGGACCCGTCGACCTGAACGCCGAATACAAGGGAGTCAACGACAGGAACGCGGCGTGGAGGACGGGGAAGGCCGTCGATCTCAAGGGCCAGATCGATCTGGCTCGGACCTACTCGCAGGCCGACGACCGCTCGGCGTTCGGTTACGACGAGATCGACAGCCCGACCGATCGCGCCGCGATGATGGCCGTGGGCTCGGACGACACGCTCACCGTCTGGGTGAACGGCCGGAAAGTCTATGATTTCCCGGACCGCCGGGGTTACGCGGCCGAGGCGGCGAAGTTCGAGGTCGACCTGAAAAAGGGCAAGAACGCGATCCTGATCCGTTGCGGCAACCGGGGCGGCCCCTGGGCGTTCTCCGTCGCGGTCGCCGGCTCGTCGGACTATGCATTCCTGAAAGGCCCCTCGGCCGCCGGGTACGACCCCGAGGCCTACCGGGCCGAGGCCCTCAAGGGCCAGGGCTCGCCCGAGCGCGGCCGGGCCCTGTTCGCGGACCTCAAGGGGCTCGCCTGCATCAAGTGCCACGCGGTCGACAAGGAAGGGGGCGCGGTCGGCCCCGAGCTTTCGAGCGTCGGCGCCAAGTACCCTCGCGATGAGATCATCGCCTCGGTCCTGTATCCCTCGGCCAAGATCTCAAGCGGCTTCGAATCGATCGTGCTGGGCATGGACGACGGCCGAGTGCTTACCGGCGTCGTCAAGAACGAGACCCCCGACGCGATCGAGATCCAGGACGTCGACGCCAAGCTGGTCCAGATCAGGAAGGACGAGGTTGAGGACCGCAAGCGGAGCGAGGTCTCGATCATGCCCGCCGGGCTGGCCGAGGGGATCAGCGCGGCCGACTTCGCCGACCTGATCGCCTACCTTGAGACCCTCAAGCAACCGCCGCCGCCCGAGGCCCCGAAGTCGACCTCGACGTCGGGCGGGTGAGGCCGCCGAGGGTCGACACCCCCTGGACGACCCGGCGTCGCTGGCGTACGATCGGCGAAGGCCGGGTCCGGCCGACTCCCGAACAGAACGGAGCGGGCGAGCGGGCGGCCGGGGCGGGAGAGCCACGTTCGTGAGTCAGTCGAGCAAGGATTCGAGCGCCGGGGGGGAACGGTCGGAGGTCCCGTCCTCGGGGGCTTGCCCGCTGGGCGAGCCGCGCCCGGCGCCGTGGTGGGCCTGGGGAGCACTCGGCTTCCTGTTCGTGGCTCTGATGCTGGGCTCGTTCGATCACTGGCTGTTCATCGCCCTGATCCAGCCGATCGGCCGAGAACTCGACTTGGTGGACGAGCAAGCCGGCTGGTTGAGGACTCTGACGCTGATCGCCGCGGCCCTCTGGGCGCCGACGCTCGGCTTCTTCGCCGACCGGATGCGACGGCCCAGACTGCTCGCCCTGGCGATCGCCTTGACGAGTCTGGCGACCGTCGTCACCGGCACGGCCGCCACCTTCCAGCAGCTTCAGGCGGCCCGATTCCTGGTCGGGGTCGGCGGCGTGAGCGTCCACGTGATCGCCCTGACGTTGATCATGGACCTGTTCCCTCGGGGCCAGCGGACGCGGGTTCTCGCGGCCTACTTCCTCGCCGTTCCAGCGGGCGCGGCGCTGGGTCTGGGCCTGGGGCCGACGCTCGATCGAGGGCTCACCTGGCACACGGCCTTCTTGATCGCCGGCGCGCCGGGACTAATCGTGGCGATGGCCGCGTTGGCGGTTCCCGAGCCGGCCCGAGGGATCAGCGAGGGGGTCGGCGTCCCCCGGCTTCGGCTTCACGAGGCGGTCGGTCCCAGCGTGGAAGATTACATCGACCTGATGGTCAATTCGTCGTACACCTATTCGGTCTTCGGTCTGACGTTCACGACGCTCGTCGTCGGCGGCCTGTTCTACTGGCTGCCGTCGTTTTTGATCGGGGTCCGCCAGGTCCCCGCCTCCCGGGTCGGGCTGATCCTGGCGATCACCCTGCCGACGGCCATGGCGATCGGGATCGCCGGCGGCGGCTGGCTGACCGAGCTCTGGGCGCGGTCCAACCCCCGAGCCTTCTTTCTCGTACCCGCCGGGGCCGCGCTGGCGGCGATTCCGGCCCTGCTGGTGGTGATCTTCGGCGCGAGCCAAACGGCGGCGGTCGTCGCCCTGTTCGCCGCGACGGCCCTTTTGTTCGCCAACCTCGGCCCGTGCTTCGCGATCATCGCCCGGGTGACGGCCCCCAACATGCGGGCCCTGGCGTGCGGCTCGGCGATGGGAGCGACCCACCTGCTGGGGGACGTCTGGTCGCCCGGGTTGATGGGATGGGTCGCCTCCGTGTTCGGGCAGACCGACACGATGGCGACCCCTCTCGGCAAGGCCCTGGCGTCGCTGGGCGCAACGCCTCGGGACGTCGCCGGCCGCGAGCCGGAGAACCTCGCCGCGGCGCTGCTCGTCTTGACGCCCGCGCTGGCGATCGCGGCGGTCGTGCTGCTCGTCGGCGCCTGGCACCTGCCCCGCGAGACGGCCCTGATGCTCGCCAAGCTCCGCGCGGCGCCCGCCCATTCGTATCCACCCCAACCACCAACCCAATCCAGGGAGATTCACTGATGACGACGCCGATTCGCGTGGCCGTGACCGGAGCCGGAGGACAGATCGGTTACGCGCTCTTGTTCCGCATCGCCTCGGGGGCGGTCTTCGGCCCCGAGCAGCCCGTGGCCCTCCAGCTTCTGGAAATCACCCCCGCCTTGCCCTCGCTGGGGGGCACGATGATGGAGTTGGAAGACTGCGCCTTCCCGCTCTTGACCGACGTCAAGGCGTCCGACAAGGCCGACGTCGCGTTCGGCGACGCCGACTGGGTGATCCTGGTCGGCGGGCTGCCGCGCAAGGACGGCATGACCCGGGCCGACCTGATCCGCGCCAACGGCCCGATCTTCACCGGCCAGGGCAAGGCGATCAACGACGCCGCCGGACCCGACGTCCGGGTGGTGACCGTCGCCAACCCCTGCAACACCAACTGCCTGATCGCCAGATCACACGCCCCCAAGGTCGCCGCCGACCGCTGGTTCGCCATGACGATGCTCGACCAGAACCGGGCGACCGCCCAGATCGCCGCCAAGGCCGGCGTGCCGGTCGGCTCGGTCAAGAAGGTCACCATCTGGGGCAACCACAGCGACACCCAGTACCCCGACTACAAGAACGCCGAGATCGCCGACGCCCCGGTGACCAGCGTGATCACCGACCACGAGTGGTTCACCCAGACTTTCATCCCGACGGTCGCCAAGCGGGGCGGGGCCGTGATCAAGGCCCGAGGCGCCTCGTCGGCGGCCTCGGCGGCCAACGCCGCCATCGACACCGTCCGAAACGTCTACCACCCGACCCCGGCCGACACCTGGTTCAGCGCGGCGGTCGTCTCCGACGGCAGCTACGGCGTCCCGGCGGGCCTGATCTACAGCTTCCCCCTGCGGTCCAAGGGGGAAGCGAATTGGTCGATCGTCCCTGGTCTGACCATCGACGACGACGCCCGCAAGCGGCTCGACGCCGGGGTCGCCGAACTGATCTCCGAGCGCGAGGCCGTCAAGGACCTCCTCGGCCCGGCGGTCTGATCCGTCCCAATCCGTTCCTTCCTCCAGGGCCGGCGGGACGTCTCATCCTCCCGCCGGTCGCCCCTCCGAATCGATCACGACGTGATCGTGGAGGCCCCCCAGGGCTTGCTCCGCGCCGACCCCGCCGTCGCGAGCGAGGCGCGCCGAGGCCGGTCCGCCGCGATCCCCCAGCGAACCCCGGGGGTCTCCGCCCGCGCCCAGCGTCCCGCCCCCACGACGACCGCCTTCTCTTTCCGTTGCGATTCGACGAGGGCGACGCCGTCCAGGGCCCGAGTCGTCGCGACCGGGGCCGGGGCCGACGTTCGCAGCGAGGTGAGGGCTTTCGAGTTCGTCGAGGACGGTGTGACGTACATGTTCACCAGCGTCGCCGACTTGACGCCGCCGTAGAGGAACTTCGCTCCCGACTCGTCGAACTGAGACAACCATCCGCCCAGATACACGATTTCATAAGCCAGGCGGCCGTTGCTCATGAAGGTCGAGGAAACCGACTGCACGCCGCCGGACACCAGGTACACGCCCGACGCGTCGGATCGATACCAATCGTTGTTGGCGAACACGATCTCGCGGACCACGGCGCCCGACGGGGAATAGGTGAGGCTCGCGAAGTTCACGCCGCCGTACAGGCCTGTTACACCCGTCGAGCTGACGTGATAGAGGTCGCCGTTGGTGAAAACCACGTCGTAGGCCGGGGAGCCCGACGGATCGATGGCGATGCTGGCCGACTTCACGCCGCCGTACAGGGGGGAGACTCCCGTCTTGTCGTATCGATAGAGGTCGCCGTTGGCGAACACGACGAGGTAGTACATGTCGCCGTTGGGCCCCCTCGCCGCGCTCGCCGATTTCACGCCGCCGGTGAACAGCGCGGGGGCGGTGTTGTACTGGTACAGATCGCCGGAGCCGAACGTGACCAGAAGCATCGAGTTCCAGGGCAGGCTCACCGGCGGCGGAGGGACGTAGATGGTGATCGTCGCGACGTTGCTGAGCTGCCGCCCGTCCGTCGCCTGAATCGTGAACGTATCCGAGCCGTAGATCCAGGGGTAGGGGGTGTATGTGTACGACCCATCCCCATTCTTGGTCAACGTCCCGCGCGTCGAGTACGTAACGTTGTAGGCCGTCAACGACAGCCCCTGGGGGTCGTACGAGCCGGCGAGCAGTTGCGTCTGAGAGAGCGTCAACGAGCCCCCCGGCGCCACGCTGTAAGAGCTCCCCTGGATCGACGGCGGCGCGTAGGCCACCCGGACGGGAGCGTGCGGCGGCGTATCGCCGGCGACCCACGATTGAAGCTGATTGTAGATCGGCTGCGTGATCCGGATCGCGAACGAATCAGACACCGCCACGCCGTAGACCACGCCGTCGGCGGGGGACCAGACCGGGCTGCCGCTCTGGCCGCCGTAAATCGTGATGCTCGGATCATGGAACATGATCCCGCCTCCGCCGGAGGAGAGACCGTCGATCCGTCCCGAGCTGTACTTCATCTTGAGCCCGTCGTAGCCGTTCGAGGCCGGGTAGCCGGCGGTGTTGAACACGGTCCCGGAAGCGAACGCGGCGGGGCTGTTGTTGTAGTAGTAGCTGAACCAGCCGGTCTGGTAGCCGAGGGTCTGGTCCAGCGTGATCAGGCCGACGTCCATCGCCTCGGGCGACGTGAGCCCCGAATGGCCCTGGTCGTAATTGATCCAGGTGGTGAACGTCCGGACGTACGTCGACTGGGCGCTGCCGAACGGCTGGGAATCTCCGTACAGCTCGGGAGTGGCGG
>CALCIC010000812.1 GCA_937907405.1 uncultured Isosphaeraceae bacterium
TATGGTCTTTGTCCGGCTATCTCTAACCATTGCGCCAGTGGCCGTCCTTGTTGAAACGAGCGGGAGAATCGGGACGGATTCGAGGAGGACTTGCGCGGATTCAGTGGATCGAACCACAAAGACAGGGGGCCCCGATTTGGCTGATTGCGACGAGGACGCGGGCTGGTTGGAGAACGTCCGGGGGAGATTGCTCGCCTGGTATGGCGAAGAGAAGCGCGATCTGCCCTGGCGGGCCGATCGCGACCCGTACCGGATCCTGGTGTCGGAAGTGATGCTGGTGCAGACGACGGCGGCGGCGGTCGCGGCGCATTTCGAGCGGTTCCTCCGGGTGTTCCCCGACTTCGGGGCGCTCGCGGCGGCCGAGGAAGACGCGGTGGTCAAGGCGTGGGAGGGTCTGGGGTACTACCGCCGGGCTCGTCACCTTCACGAGGCGGCCCGGCGGGTCGTGACGTTGCACGGCGGCGTCATGCCCGACGACCCGGTCGCGGTGCGGGCCCTGCCGGGGGTGGGCCGGTACATGGCCGGGGCGATCCTCTCGCAGGCGTTCGACCTCCCCGAGCCGATCCTCGAAGCCAACTCGCAGCGCGTCCTGGCCCGGCTTCTGGCCTGGGAGGGGGACGTGAATACGGCCGCGACCAGGGCCCGACTCTGGGAGGCCGCGGCCCGGCTCGTGCCTCCGCGACGCGCCGGCGAGTTCAACCAGGCGCTCATGGAGCTGGGGGCGCTCGTCTGCGGCCCGCGCGCCCCCCGGTGCCTCGCCTGTCCGCTCTCGGCCCTCTGCGAGGCGAACCGGTCGGGACTTCAGGACGCGTTGCCGAAGGTCGGCGAACGGCCCGCGCCGCGGGGGGGTTCGGAAGCCTGCGCCGTGGTCGCGAGCCACGGCGAGGTGCTGGTCGTCCGCCGGAAACCGCCCGGCCTGTGGGCCGGCTTCTGGGAATTCCCGACGATCCACCTTGAGGGTGCCGACCCCGCCGGCCGGTCGTTCGGCCACCCGGTCGAGCTGGTCGAAGGAGTCCGCCGGCTGACCGGGATCAACGTTCGATTAGGCGAAAAGCGCCGGTCGTCGACCTACGCCGTCACCAACCATCGGGTCGTCCTCGAAGCCCGTTCCGCGATCGCCCTCTCCGGCGCCCCCGTCCCCGGCCCGGGGTTCTCGGAAGCCCGATGGGTCGCGCCCTCGGCCCTCGCCGACCTCACCCTGAGCGCGGCGGGCCGCCGATTGGCGTCGGCCGTCCTGGCTGATCTGGCCGATTGGGGACTGGGTTGATCGAATTTACATGTACGGGATACGCAAAACAGCCATATTTGGCATCGAATCCCCCCTCCCAATCGGCAGCACCTGCGTGCGTGGATCGACCTGGGGCATGGACTTGGCGAGCGGACTTGCTCGAAGCCCGAGGGTGATCTAGAATGAGGAGGATTCTGAGAAACTGAGTGCGCGTCCCGAAGGCGACGCCTGGGAGCGCGCCGATCGAGTCCGCCCTGACAATGGAAGGTCAAGGGCCGCCGTCGCCGGCAAGGCAAGTGGCTGCTGGTCGCACCGTCCCGAATCCGACTCGGGGCCTGGTTCGTCCGTGTTCAACGGCCTGGCCGCGAGGCTTCGCGCAACCCTCGACGGGTTGAGTGATTGCGAGGATCAGCGGGCGTTCTCACCTCAACGCAACGATCCGGGTCGGTCTTCTCAAGCACATCGATCCAGTCCCCGGCTAGGGATGAAAGGGCATGGCATGCCGTCAGGTAAAGACGTCACGGGAGGGGGCTCCGGAGGCGGCGGCAAGCGAGGAGGAGGCGGGGGCCTCACCTCGGGTTCGTCGGGGAGCACCAAGAAGAACGCATATTGCTCGTTCTGCCGGAAGAGCTTCCGCGACGTCGGCCCGCTCGTCGAAGGGCCCGGCGACGTCTACATCTGCGGCGAAT
>CALCIC010000813.1 GCA_937907405.1 uncultured Isosphaeraceae bacterium
TCATGTGTAAACCGCTCTATGCCATGGGTGGAATTCCACCAGCCGATCGCCTAAAACGACCGACGAGGTGCTCAGCCTGCGTTACAATACGAAGTTCGAGGACGGTCGGTTCTGGCCCGTGATCGAGCCGGGGGCCGCGGTGCATGACGCCATCCGCGGCAAGTTGACCCCGGCTCCCGAAGAGGCCGCGCCCGCGGTGGAAATCTCTCGGGCGACGGCCGGATCGTCGGTCGGCAGGGCGACGCCTCCCCGGAGCTGGACCTCTTACGCGCCCGTGGCGTTCTGCGGCATCGGGGGGCTTTTGCTGCTCGTCGGTTTCGTCCTCGCGCGTCGCCGCGGCTGACCGATGTTCCGGGGACGCGCGTCGCGGGCGCCGATGGACGCTCAGGCGCTCGAGGTTCGAGCCTGGATTCCGATGTCGCGGGAAGATATGTTTGGGGCGCTGCGCGTCCCCTCAGTTCGTCCGGGGGTCGTCGGGGAGGAGTCGGGGGGAGACGAGGTCCTGGATCTCGCGACGGCCGAAGTCGGTCCTGGCGGACTTCCAGAGGTCGAAGGCGTCGAGGTCGCCGAAGACGTGGTCGGCGGTGGCGGGCAGGACGAGCCAGGTCCCTTCGGCAAGCTCGGCTTCAAGCTGCCCCGAGCCCCACCCCGAATGGGTGGCGTAGAATTCCGCCCGGCCTTCGACCGTGCCGATCAGCGAGGTCACCGCTTTGAAGTCGGTCGAGAGATAGACGTCGTCCAGGACGACCACCTCGGCCATCGACCTGTCGTCGTGCAGCACCATCAAGGCGCCCTGAACGGGCCCCCCGTCGCGGAGCTTCTGATCGCGAAGGCAGGGCTGGCGGCTGATCCGCTCCCAACCGTCGGCGAGATCGAGCTCCAGCTCTCGATTCAGGATCAACCCCAGCGCGCCGGTTTCGCCGTGCGCCGCGATCAGCACGACCGTCTGGTGGAAGTTGGGGTCGGCCAGGCCGGGGGAAGCGACCAGCAATCGTCCTCGAAGTGATTCCATGACGATCTCGCGTTCCATCAAGAACCGTGTCGCCGCCGGGGGACGAGAAGCCCTCCGGTTTCGAAAGCGCGACGGAGTGGGAACGCTCCAGGTTCGGAGGCGATCCCACTCCGGCACTGTACAACGGCCGTCGACCGCGCGAAACGGTTTACTTCTTTTCCTCGGCCTTCTTTTCCTCGGCCTTCTTCTCCTCGGCCTTCTTGAAGTCGCCGGCGGTGACCACCGACAGGTTCCTGGGGACGAGATGCTTGCGGAGCGCGGCGTTGACGGCCGGCACGTCGAGCCCCTTGACGGCCGTCTCCAGATCGGCCTGGAACTGCATGGTCCGGCCGACGAACAGGTTTCCGGAGAGCGTTCTGGCCAGCGAGCCGTCCTCGGTCCGGCCCATCTCCTGCTGGCGGAGGAAGCCGTCCTTGGCCTTCTTCAACTCGTCGTCGGTGACGCCGTCCTTGAGGATCTTGGCGACTTCCTCGTCGACGCCGGTCACGACCTTGGCGAGGCTGGACGGGTTGTAGATCGCGTAGATCATGACCGTGGCGCGGGGGTCGATCGCGGCGGCGTTGAAGACCGAGGCGGCCGAGTACGACAGACCTCCCTTGCCGCGCAGCCGGTCGGCGATCCGAGACGAGATCGAGCCGCCGCCCAGGATGAAGTTGCCCACCGCCATCGCCGGATAGTCGGGGGCGTCGTCCTTGAGGGGGAAGACGCTGGCCGCGATGTACATCGCGTTTTCCTTGTCGGGCGTCTCGATCCGCTCCTTGACCGCCTTGACGTCGGTCTGGGCGGGGCGTTCGATCCGCGCATAGGGCTGCGAGGCTTTCCAGTCGTCGAAGGTCCGGTTGAGGATTGAGACGGCCTCGGCCGGCTCGAAGTCGCCGACGATCGCCAGTTCGCCGTGCTCGGCG
>CALCIC010000814.1 GCA_937907405.1 uncultured Isosphaeraceae bacterium
TGACCAGAATCAGCGGCGCGGGTCGCTTGTAGGGGGCCAGCGGTCGAGGCAGGTCGATCCATCTGGGAACGCGGGAGGCCATGATTTGCGGTGACTCCTCAAACCGGGGGCGCCGGAGCGAAAACGCGGGACCGGCGTTGCGATCACGGGTGCGATCGCTGGGCAATTGAAGACTAACACGATCTCGATCGGCGGCCAACAGGACGTAACACGTGTTCACGTCGAATTCATCGCTTCGACACGACTTCGAAACCTGGGGCATGGACGGCTGGCTCCTTGACGCGGGGGTTGTGCGACCTAAAAGATGGTTGACTCAGGACAACGGTCGACGCACTCAAGGGGGGACGGACATGCGGGTTTTGATCACGGGCGGCTCGGGTCTGATCGGTCGTCACCTGGTCCAGCGAATCTTGAAGGCGGGCGGTCGTCCGGTCGTGGTGTCGCGCCATTCCGACAAGCTCAGGCGCGACCGCGCGACGCGCGATTATGAGGTCGTGCAGGGGGACGTCGGCGTCGCCGGCCGCTGGCAAGAGGCCGTCGACGGCTGCGACGCGGTCATCCACCTGGCGGGGCACAACCTGTTCGCCGACCGCTGGAACGCGAAGGTCAAGCGGAAGATCCGCGACAGCCGGGTCTACGGCACCGAGCACGTGGTGGCGGCGATCGAGGCCGCCCGCAGCCGGCCCCAGGTGCTGGTGCAGGGTTCCGCCATCGGCTACTACGGCCCGCGCGGCGATGAGAGCGTCGACGAGACGTCGGCGCCGGGTTCGGACTTCCTGGCGTCGGTCTGTCGCGAGTGGGAGGAAGCGTCGGCGCCGGTCGAAGCTCTGGGGGTGCGCCGGGCGGTCATCCGGACGGGAATCGTGCTCGCGCCCGGCGAGGGCGCGTTGAAGATGATGACGCCGATCTTCAAGATCGGCCCCGGCGCTCCCGTCGGGGGGGACGGCGGCATGGCGCCGGCCACCGGGCAGCAATGGATGAGCTGGGTGCATATCGACGACATCGCCGGCCTCTTTCAGTTCGCGGTGGATGACCCTGACGCCTCCGGACCGATCAACGGCACCGCTCCATACCCGGTCCGCAACGCCGAGTTCTCGCGAGAGCTTTCCAGGACCCTCCGCAAAGCGTACACCCCATGGCGGTTCTTCGTGCCGATCGGCCCTCCCGACGCCCTGCTCCGGCTGGTCCTGGGCGAGGTCGCCGACGTGATCGCCAAGGGGCAAAAAGTCCTTCCTACCAAGGCGCTCGCGCTGGGCTACAAGTTCCAGCATCCCCACCTGGGCGAGGCGCTTCAGGATGTATGCAAGCCGCGTCCGGCACCGGAGCCGACCCACCCCGCAACGATCGCATCGCACGCCGGATCGCATCATTGAAAGCCCGGGGTGATTGGGTTTGATCGACCGAAAACCGCGCGGCGGTCACCCCGTCGCGAGGTTTCGTGAGGAGTCGGCGGGAGGATTTCGGAAGTCGGGGAGACGGAGCGGCCGGGGAGGCGATTGGGTTCGTTCGCGCCCCGAGACTTCGGCGGTAACCTGGCGCAACCCCTGATAGAGTAAAAGCTTAGCGGGAACACGTGGATTGGCTTCGATCGTCGCGAATGCTCCCGCTCATCACTTCGATCGAGCGCTTTTCGGCGTTTCTCGACGGGACGCGCGGCCTGAGACGACGGACTGGTAGTCGCGCGCCGTTGGGTTCGTTCGCGCGCCGCCTTGGGCGACCGACCGGCGAATTGTCAACGAGCCGGACGACTCCCGTCGGGGGCCGCGCCAACTTCTACTCTACGACACATCCACATGGATTCGCATAAAATGCCGCGTTTGAGTGATGCGACGCTTCGCGCGGTGGTGACGGTCGACGGGAAGAGGGAGGAGGTCGTCGATCGGTCACTTCGAGAAGTAGCCGACTCCGACGCCGAGGACGAATGCGACGGCTAGCGCGATCGCGGCGGAGGCGAGGGCCAACGTGGGACGGCTCACGATAAGCCCGGCGAGGGACGCGAGCCAGCCTTGCGGGATCGCCGGCGGGACGGAGGCCAGGGGGAGGGGGTTCGCCTGCGCGGCGGCGACGAGCATTGCCGAATCAGGCTCCTGAACCGGGTCCGGAATCGGAGGCGGCTCCGGCGTCGGAACGGGAACCGACTTACGGAGCTTGGGGCGGATCAGGGCCTGGAGCGCCTCGGCGGTTTCGAGTGCCGAGTTGTAGCGGTCCTGCGGTTTGTACGCCATCATCTTCTCGATGACCCGGACGGCGTTCGAAGGGAAGTTGGGGATGTGCTCGGTAATCGGGACGGGGGCCTTGTTGATCCGTCTCCCCAGGCGGTCGATGGGAGTCTCGCCCGGATAGGCGAGTCTGCCGGTAATCAGGTGGAACATCGCGCAGCCGAGGCTGAAGACGTCGCTGCGGCCGTCGACCTCGCGGCCGAGGGCCTGCTCGGGCGACATGTAGTCGACGGTCCCGACCGCGACGCCGTCGGCGGTGGCGAACGTCGCCGACTCATCGGCCTCCATCAAGACGCCCAGGCCGAGGTCGAGGATCTTGATCTTTCGATCCTCGGTGAGCAGCATGTTCGAGGGCTTGACGTCGCGGTGAACCATCCCCTGGGCGTGCGCGTGGGCCAGCCCTTGCGCCGCCTGCGCGGCGTAGTCGATCATCTCGGGACCTGGGATCGGCCCACGCTTGAGTCGTTCGCCCAGGCTTTCTCCCGGAACGTATTCCATCACCAGGAATAAGACCCGGTTCATCTGGTCGGCGTCATAGGCGCGGACGACGTTGGGATGGTCGAGTCGGCCGACCATCTTCATCTCGCGCTGAAACCGTGCGACGATCCGCTCGTTGGAGGCGATCTCCGGCGCGATGATTTTGAGGGCGACGACTCGGTCCATCATCTGGTGATGGGCCTTGTACACCCGGCCCATCGAGCCCGATCCGATCCGATCGAGGATGACGTAGCGGCCGACGACCAACCCGTACGGCTTGTTGGCGAGCAACCGCCTGGCCTGGTAGCGGGTGATCAACTGGTCCCGAATCAGGCGCTCGGCCAGGGCGGTCGAGTCGGCGGGATAGGCCCCTTGGTC
>CALCIC010000815.1 GCA_937907405.1 uncultured Isosphaeraceae bacterium
CCCGCCGCCGTGTCCGCCTCCGCCGCCGCCATGGCCGTAGCAGGTCGGAGAAAACGCGAGGGCCGTCGCCAGGGTCGCCGCTGCTGCTTTCCAGGCCAATCCGCTCATGAGTTTCATCGGTGTTCTCCCATGTAAGGAGGAAGCGTGGAAGCCGCCGGAGTTTGGCCGGGCCGCTCCCACACCTACCTTTTACGTCGCCGACGACGGGTTGGATCGCCGGTTGCGTCGATTCCCAGCGGGAGAGAAGCGAAACGAATCAACGATTCTGGCCACGCACTTCCCCTGCACAGAATAGGAGATCTGGAGAAAGCACTCGTTCAATGGAATGTCGAACATGGGAGGCCGGGCCGGGGTCGACTCGTCGGAGTCGTGCATTCGGCACGGCTTGCGCCGGGCGGATCGATCCGCGCGAATCCCCGGGGTTTTCATCCGGCCTGGTCGTCATAGCGTATATTCATACTCGGTGGAGGTTTCTTCCGGGCTCTTTGAAAATTCGGCCGTTGGAGCGAACCTGGCGCCGGCGATCGGTAACCGCGCTGCGAGCCGACGCGAGGATGAAAGCGCGCGAACAAACCCAAATTCCCCGGGCGGCCGAACAGCTCGAAGCGTGCTGGATCGGCTCTCGCGCGGCGAAGGTTGGAAGGCCGTCGGGGCTGCGGCGAACGCGGGTTCGTGCGCGATCGAAGCCAATCCGTTGTTCCGACGCAATCCCTTTTCATTACGTGATTTATATTCAGAATCCGCCCCCATCCCGAGCGCCGAACGAAGCCAATTCGAGGCTCGACCGCAACGATCGGGCGGACTGTTCCGGGAGCTTCCAGGGGGGGGTTGAGACCTTGGGGAACGCGGCGTGCGAGCAACCGAAATCGGCGTGGTTCGGGGACGAAGGAACCCAACTCGCCCGAGCGGGGAGGTTGGGATCGCAACTGAAATTCAGTTCATGTCGAGTCGAACGGTTGTCATGCTTGCGAGGGCCGACGGCTCTCGCCAGTCGGTGGGAGAGCGGGTATAACTCAATCCTTGACCCGAGCGTTTTCTCCTGGCGAGGCTTTCCTTGAAGATGTCGTCTCCCCCTTCCGACCCGGCGGGCGCCGCGTCCGTTCGCACGCGTTTCCTGCCGACGATCGGCGGTCCTTACTTCGCGCTTGCGGTCCTGTTCGGCCTGAACCTGCTGAACTACATCGATCGCTACTCGTTCTTCGCGGTCGGGACGCAGATCAAGGACGAGTACGATATCGACGACTTCTGGTACAGCGTGCTGGGGGTCGCGTTCATGGTCGTCTACACGGTGGTTTCGCCGGTGATCGGCTGGATGGGGGACCGCTACAACCGGCGCGTCCTGCTGGCCGGCGGCGTCGGCCTCTGGAGCCTGGCGACGGTCGGCACGGCGTTCTCGCTCGATTTCAATCACATGTTCTTCTGGCGAGCGCTTTTGGGCGTCGGCGAGGCGAGCTACGGCGTGATCGCCCCCACCCTGCTGGCCGACCTGTTCCCGGTCAAGCAGCGGGGCCGAGCGATGGGGATCTACTATCTCGCGTTGCCGCTGGGGGGGGCGCTGGGGTACGGCCTGGGAAGCTGGATCGGCGAGGAGCTGGGCTGGCAGAAGGCGTTTCTGATCGTCGGCGCGCCCGGCCTGCTGGCGGCGTTCCTCGCCCTGGTGATCCAGGACCCCGGCCGGGGGACGTCCGAGGGGGGGCATGCGACCGAGAAGGCCGACCGCCCCGGCCTCCGCGATTACCTGAGACTGTTCACGATCCCGACTTACGTCTTCAACACCGCCGGCATGGCGGCGGTCACGTTCGCGACCGGGGCCTACGCGGTCCACGGGGCGAACTTCTACCAGATCGTCCGGGGGATGACGATGACGGAGGCCGGCGTCTCGATCGGCGGCCTCACCGCGCTGGCGGGGCTCCTGGGGATCGCCCTGGGGACCTTCCTGGCCGACTTCTCGCTGCGGGTCACCAGGCGGGCCTAGCTGCTGTTG
>CALCIC010000816.1 GCA_937907405.1 uncultured Isosphaeraceae bacterium
GGATCTCGATCGGCAACGTCCTGCGTCCCTTCCCGGCGATCTTGGATTCCGGACACGGCCACAATCTCTCGATCGCGCGGCGACAGCTCGTCAGGTGGGGCGGAGTGGTCGGTGAGGAGATCGGCGAGCTCGACGTCAACGGTCGGCCGGTGGTGCAGTACGAGGCCGAGGTCCGGATGCATCGCAACCTCCCCGGCCGAACCGGGCTTCGGGGCGATAGCTATCCTTTGGAGATGCCGCAGGGGATCTCCGTCTTCGAAGAGGACGCGCCCCGCCTGCCTCTTATCGGATTAAGGACGCTGGTGTCCAACCGCCTGAAGCTCCTGATCGACGGCGAGAGGCGGGAGGTCACGCTGAGGACGAGGGGATGGCTCTCACTTTGACGTGGCCTGGCGATGCACTTCGAATGCTCAGGACGGACAGCATGAAGCCAGCATTGGTCGACCTATTCGTCCAATTTTACCTTGTTTGGGTGCATGGCCGATCGTGGGCGCGAAGCCGTCGACTTCTGAAAATCGCTGGGGCCTGGGGATCGCGAAACCAATGCGCTCGGATGCGCAACGCTATTCAAGACAGAAATCTATTAACTATAGCAGGATTTGAGTTGACGTCCCCGAACTTCATGGAATACGGTGCAACCTCCCAATCAGTCGTTGCTTCTCACACGGAGGCGTGAGCGAGACCAGATCGTTGGGCTCGCGACGGTTGACCAAGGGACCAGCCACCAAGAGGAAACACCATGAAGCGAGTCTCGTTTGCTCTCACGATCGCGGCGTGCCTGGGTCTTGCGATCGCGGCCGAGGCCGGCAAGCCTTCCGGCTTTCAGGTCAAGCCCTGGGTCTACGACCCGTTCGACCTCGGTACGGCGGAATCGGAGTGGGTGACGCATGAAGGATTGCCCGACGCCGGCAACTCGAACCACGCGCTTTACCTTCAGAAGTTCGATGTCACGTCGGCCTGGGTGGCAGCGGGAGCGACGGTCGCCGGTGTCGAGGGGATCACGCTGAACGAACTCGGCTTCGACGTCCGCAACGACAGCCACTTCGGCGCGGGGGCTCCCCGATTCAACGTGGTGATGGCCAATGGCGACATGTATTTCTTCGGCGCCGCATACGGAACCCACACGGCGATCGGGACCGACTGGACCCGGGTTCGCTTCTCGGCCGCCGACGCCTTCCCGACGTCCCCGCCGTTTGCCTTCGGCGAGGTCAAGAGCATCGAGATCGTCTTCGACGAGGGGACGGACGCGGGCGATGGATACGCCTTCGTGGACAACATCGACATCAACGGCGTTCTGATCGGCAAGCCGGGCAACGCCAAGTAAAACGACGAAGGCTGACGGCCCCGTTGCGAGAGGGGCCGTCGACCTTGGCTTGGAACGTGCGTTGGTCGCGATCGGCCTACTTCTCGCCGCCGAGGGCGACGCCGGCGGGGGTTTTGCGGCCGAGGGTCTTCTCGATCTCGCGGTCGGCCTCGGTGGCGGCGCGGAGGTTGCGGTTGACGACCTTCCCCTGGGCGTCGATCAGGAACATGGCCGGCAGCGAGCTGATGCCGTACTCGACGGCGAGCCTGCCCTCCATGCCGTCGGGCTCGAGGATCTCGGGCCAGTCGAGCTTCAGCTCCTTCTGGAACGCGTCGAGGTCGGCCTTGTCGGTGTCGAGGTTGACGCCGACGATTTGGAGGCCCTTGTCGCGGTACTTCTCGGCGACCTTCTGGAGGTCGGGGATCTCGCGGCGGACCGACTGGCCGGCCCACGAGGCCCAGAACACGACCAGGACCGTCTTGCCTTGAAGCTGGGCGGTGTCGATCGTCTCGCCCTGGGCGCCGGCGCCCTTGATCGAGATCGACTTGCCGACCAGGTCGAGCCGCCGCAGCGCGCCGGCGGCCTTCTTGCCGGCGGGGCTCTCGGGGAACGCCTCGACGAGCTTCGCGTAGTCCTCGCGGGCCTTGTCCTCCTCGGCGTTGAACTCATTGGCGCTGCCGAGCTGGAGCAGGGCTTCCGGCGCCTCGTCCGACTTGGGGAACTCCTTGAGGAACGCCTCCAGATCGCCCATCCACTTCTTCTGGTTGGCGACGTAGTTGCTCCCCGGCTCCTCGCTCATGAAGAACTCGGCGCCGACGACGCGGAAGGCGGCGTACGAGGCGAGCGGGCCCTTCTCGGCGATGATGTCGTCGAGCACCTTGCGGCCTTGAGGGTAGGCTCGGGTCTGATAGGCGGCGACCAGGCTGTCGACGATCTGCTTGTTGGTGTTCAGCTTGTCGTCGTCGTCCTTGGCCGCCTTGACGACGCCCCGGAGCAGCGGGATGCGGCCGACGTGGAACTGCGCCACTTCCTTCTTCTCGGCGCTTGAGGCCAGGGCGCTGCTGGCCTTGTCGTATTCGGTCAGGGCCTGAAGGGCCGCCTCCATGGCGGGGTCGTGGTCGGCGAGTCCGCCGCCGCCGGCGACCTCGAAGATGGCCGCGCGGAGGCCCGCCGTGGCGGCGACGACCGGCTTCTCGGGGTCGATGGCCCGGGGCAGCTCGACGAACTTCCAGGCATCGTCGATCTTGATCATCTCGGGAACCTGGAGGAACGAGAGCTTGGGCTGTTGGCCGCCGGCCTGGGCGGCGGGGGCGCCGGCGAAGACCACGGCGTTCTCGTAGAGCACCAGGTCCTTGGAAACTCCCGTGGCGGCGTCGGCGGGGATGACGTGGGGCAGGGTGCCGTCGAACCGGTTCCAGACCGTTTTCTCGGTCCAGCCCACGAGCCCCTTCAACAGCGCCTGGACTTCCGCGGCCCGCTTGGGGGCGTCGGCGGCGACCTTGGCGACCACCGAGTCGGGGACGCCGGCGGCCTTCAACTCCTCGGGGGTCGCGATCAGCGTGTCGAGCAGGGCCGGGTCGTTGGAGACCAGCGCCTGGACGGCCATTTTCGAGGCTTCCTCGGCCGAGAGTCGCTTCCACGAGGCGATCTTGCCGTCCTGGACGGTCGCGATCCGGGTGCCGCCGGAGTTCATCCAGCGGCACTCGTCGAGGCTGCGGTCGCCGTTGAGGTCGCTCTCGCGATAGACCTCGAAGCCGTCCTGGTAGTAGCTCCACTGGTTGAGGAACTTGCCGCCGTTGGTGATGACGAACTTCCGCAGGAGCTTGCCCTGGCCGTCGCGGAGCGCGTAGCCGACCGTCCGCTTCTGGGCGTCGGTCACCATTTCGACCTTGCAAGCGTCGATCGCGGCCGCGTCGGTGGGCGTGTCGTAGTCGACGCCCCCTCGGGTCGGCCGCAAGGTCAACATGGCCTTCGGCGTGGTTTCGGCCGCCGGGGCGGAGGCGACGCCCGCCCCCAGGCAGCCCAGCAAGGCCGCTGTGTATCCGATTCTCCGCATGAGTCTCTCCTTATTCCCAGCGGTTGCGGACCGTCTCGGCAACCTTTCGTCCACGGGCTTCGCCGCTCAATCGCGAACCGTCTCGGGGCGTACCGGTCCCTCGCGCCCTTCGATCCGCAAGAGTTGAACCCAGGAAGCCCACAAAGTCCAGACCGACTTCGGTTAAACTCGGAAGGCTCATTCTGGATGCTCGAAGCCGATAACCGACGAGGCCCCCATGACGCCCACTCGACGCAGCCGACGAAACCTCGCAAGCCTGCCGATCGGTGTTCTCCTCCTCCTGTCGATCGCCTCCCGGTCCCCCGGCCAAGGCCTCCCGGTCTACCCGGACCACGCCCGGCTGCTGGTCGTTAGGGACGCCTCGGGGGGGGAACGGCCGGTCGAGAACGTCGCCGATTGGGAGGTGCGTCGAGGCCACGTTCTGGGACACCTTCAGGAAGTCATGGGGCCGTTTCCCGGTCCGGAGCGCCGCGCCGAACTCGATTGGAAAATCCGGTCGACTCATCAAGAGAAGGGGTACAAACGGCACAAGATCGATTTCCAGA
>CALCIC010000817.1 GCA_937907405.1 uncultured Isosphaeraceae bacterium
GAGGCTCAAGAGTACCAGGCAGGAGGTATTACGGTTGCCTCCGATTGACCAGGACGAGGCCCTCTTGAACGCCGCTTCGCCGCACGAGGTCCTCGACCTGGGTGGTGATGTTCAGGAACCCCATCCGCTCGGGGATGTTGAAGGTCAGGTGCTCGGTCAGCGATTTCATGAGAGCGCGATTCCTGGTCCTTGAAACGGTCAGGGCGAGGGAAGGAGTCGGGGACGACCTCCATGTCGTCCACCGGCGGACCCCGAAACGAGGTCGCGCCGGTCCCCTCTCCTGATCATCGACCCCGGAATCAGGAGCGAGGGCCGTACTCGGGTTCGCATGAATACGTGGTGGTCGTTCGGCGGTCGTGTTCGTCTGGTTCGGCGATGGCTCGGTCGTCTGGTCGAGCACGCGAATCTCAAGCCGGGACGGCGAGGTTTTTTGGGGTTTGCGAACCTCGCGAGCCTGGCTCACAAGGTCCACAAATGACCGGGGACGGCGAGGTTGTCAAGGATGCAGAGACGGCGGAACGGCCCCACGTAATGAACACGCCGACACGATTTCGGCGGATAACTGGGCGTGGGCGAAGACGTTGCGATTCGACGGGAAAAACGTCGCGGCCGAGGAATCTTCGAACCGCGAAACGACCACCGATCTCGAAACCGATCCGGCCCGGCTTGAGCGATGCATCCATCAAGCCGGGCCGATGCTTCAGGCGAGGGGGAAGGCTCGATTGACGGCCTTGGCGATCTCCATGTAGACCGGGATGCCGACGGTGACGTTGTACGAGAACGTCAGGCCCAGCGAGGCCGCCAGCGGCAGGGTCGGGCTCGCCTCGGGGATGGCCAGCCGCTGCACGGCCGGCACCGCGATGTACGACGACGACCCGCAGAGCACCGAGAACAGCACGTAGGTGCCCAACTCAAAGTGGGCGCCCGTGGCCCAGGAGTAGGTGTGGGCGATGATGATGCCGATGGTCGCGAACAGGTTGGGCGCGAGCAGTCCGTAGATCACGAAGGGCCAACCCGCCGTCTTCAGGTCCTTCAGCTTCCGGCTCGCCGTCATGCCCATTTCGAGCAGGAAGAGGCAGAGGATGCCCTGGAACAGCGTGACGAAGAAGCTGTCGTCGGCGCGGGTCACTTCGGGGCCCTGGATGCCGCTGATCAGGCCGATGATGATCCCGCCGAAGAGCAGGTACAAGCCGGTATTGAGGAAGACCTCGTGGAGCAGCTTGGCGGTGAAGATCCCCGGCTTCTTGGCGCCGTTCAACGGGTCGGGATGTTCCATCCGCTCGAGAGCCAGTTCCTCCTCGGACCGAGACGACTCGTGACCGTGGGTCGCGTCGCCGTTCGCCAACGTCGCCGGCCGCGCGTCCTGGTCGTAATCGGGCTCGCCCGGCATGTTGCCGAGCGGGTCCATGCCCGAATGGCGAAGTCGGGCGACGAGGTAAAGGGCGACGAGACAGCCGGGGATTTCCATGACCGCCAGCATGACCGGCATGTAGGCGTCGTAGAGGACGTGGGCCGTCGCCAGGACGCCGAGGGTGGTGACGAACGTCCCCGCCGAATCGGAGCCGTAATAGCCCGCCACCGTCGCCTTGTCGATCTGGCGCATCCGGGTCGTCGCCGACAGGATGAAATATGCGAGCACGCCGATGAACGTGTTGGTCGCGAAGCCGACCCCCACGAATCCGACGATCGACTTGATCTGCGCGGGGTCGAGTTGAGACAACTCCTCGCCCCCGTGCCAGCCGATGGCGATCAGCAAGTAGATCGTCAGCGCCTGGTACATCTCGTAGGGGAACTCGAAGTGGACCTTGAGGATCGGCACCATGAATCCCAGATAGAAGAACAGCAGCAACGGCTTGAACAGGTTGTGCTTGAAGTTGTGCCAGAAGTCCTTGAGGATTGAAGCGCCCTCGGTCGTCGAGGCCGCCTCGGACACGGTGATCGCCGAGGCCGTGATCGAGTCGGTGATCGTGACCTCGGCCCCCGGCTTCAAGTCGCGGAAGTTCACCGAGGAATTCCGGGATCGGTCCAGCGACGTCGACTTGTTGTAGTTGACCGTCACGTCGCGATCCGTCCGGGGGTCGTGGACGATGATCGTGGAATTGGCCCGGTCCACGGACTTGATCGTCCCCTTGAGGTCCTCGGCCAACGCCGAAAGACCCACGATGAAGAAGGCGGCCATGGTCATGGCCAGTAGCTTGGGTGAAAGCGCGCGTCTCATGGCGGACGGCTCCTCGAAGGGGGTTCTCGAACTGGAAACGTGGCCCGATCGTCAAGCCTGGCTGGTTCGCCGCGCCGGTCGATCGATGAAAAGCGGGTGCCGCTCCGCTTCGAACGGGCGATGCACTGAGGCGGCGTCGTGGTCGCGGCGCCGTACCCCATAAAAAAATCAGATGCTTTGAAATTGACCGGAGTCGTGGAATCGACCGAGTGGCGGATTCGCCCGGAACGTGGTTTGCAATCGGGTCGCAGACAATTCCCCGCTCCCGCGAGGAGGGAACGCATGCTCGCGGCGGTCCGTCTTGAGGGCTGTACGCAAACCAGGAGAAAACCGTGCGAGGGCGGGAGGATGGTGACGCCGGGAGAGGATCAGCGGCGGCCGACCCTTCTCAACATCTCAGAGTCGCGCCGACGGTCGCGGGAGGGTGGCCGGATGAAGGTCGGCGTCGAGACTGTGAGCCGAATCGGCTCCAGGGGTCGACGCGAGTCCATTCGCAGACGTCCACCAGCCTGAAGTCGATCGCGGCCAAAACATCGTCGTCGTTGGTTTCCAGGGCGTCGTCGTTCACCGGAGTCTCGTGACGAGACGGCCTTGAAGGCGCCTGTGGGTGGTCCGGGTCGGTGAACTCGCACGGAGAGCATTCGATGTATCGAATCCCGCCGGACGCGTCCCCCTGAAAGGCGCGGGGATGGGTCCATTCCAGTTGAATCGCCAGGAGGATGAGGAGAAAGGCCAGCGTTGATTTCATGGCGGC